>DATNQN010000110.1 GCA_036703985.1 Leptolyngbyaceae cyanobacterium | reverse complement strand
GGGGGAGTGGGGGAGCAGGGTAAAGGGAAAAAGAATAACATAGTATATTCTTATTTTCACGCCCGCACTCTCTCACCTCATCAATTTTCCAGGGTACAAATTTTTCTGCCTAAGAGGAGATAGGTGGTCATTTTCCCTTTGCCTTTTACGTCGATGACGCCGCGTTCCTCTAAATCGTAATTATCTTTTAATAGTTCGTAAGTGCTAGCGCTGACTTGAATGGCACCGGGAATTCCATGAGATTCCATGCGACTGGCTGTATTTACGGCATCGCCCCACAAATCGTAAATAAACTTTTTAATACCGATTACACCTGCTACGACTGGCCCACTATTGATGCCGATGCGGATGTTGAATTGCTCTCCTTGGTCTGTTTTATATTTGCTAATCTCTTTTATCATGTCGAGAGCCATTTCTGCTATAGATTCAGCATGATCTTCTCGGTGTTTAGGAACTCCACCAACTACCATGTAAGCATCTCCAATGGTTTTAATTTTTTCTAAACCATGTAATTCTGCTAAATGGTCAAAAGCTGAGAATATTTGATTGAGTAAATTTACTAATTCTCGGGCGGAAATCTGGCTGGAAAGGTTAGTAAAGCCGACAATATCTGCAAATAAAACGGTTACTTCTGGGAAGCTATCGGCGATGGCTGCCGAGCTTTCTTTTAATTGTTGGGCAATGGGAGAAGGTAATATATTGAGCAGTAATTGCTCGGATTTTTCTTGTTCGATGCGAAGGTTATCTAGGGTTTTTTGCAATTCGCTGGTGGCATCTTTAACGGCTCTTTCTAAGTTTTCCATAGAACCGCTGATTTCTTTGGCCATCGATTGCATGGTTTTGGCAAGTATGCCGACTTCATCGCGGGAGGTAATATTGATAGTGGCAGAAAAGTCTTTAGCCGCTAGTTTTTCGGCATATTCGGAAAGTTGGTTTAAAGGATGAGAGATGGTTTTTACGAGTACGTAGCTAGCTATTATGCTGAAGATAAATAAGATGAAAATTAAGATGACTTGTTTGACGATCGCAGATTGAATTTCTTTGATAATTAATCCCCTATCCATTCCGACATGAACGTAACCGCTTGCACCGTCTAAAATCGGTGCAGATATGTCAATGAAACTTCCCATACCGATAATTTTGATATTTTGGCTGGTAATTTCATTGCCGGAGCGGTATTTAGTATGCTGGAGATTAAAAATTTGATTTGGGATAGTGGGAATGAAGGTATGAGCAATAATTTCTCCTTGGCTATCGATAACGAATACGTAACCAACACCGCGAATTTCTAGAAATTCGTCGATGATTGCCTGAATAGTTTCTACGGGATAGTTCACGAGGTAATTTTCGCTGGAATTAGCAATGCTGGAAGCGATCGCGATTCCTTTGCTCCGATATTCTTCTTTCAGGTTTTTATGGAGATTCCAAGCGGAAAAGGTAGAGGTGGCGATCGCAACTACGCCAAACAGAATTATTTGTCCTAATAAAGTTTTTTTAAATAACATTGACATTTTCATTTAGCCCACCGTTGCCAGTCGGTCAACGGGACGAACCGACCATTTTCAATTGTCGTATAGTATACTTTGTTCAATCCTTGATGTTGCTTTTTTCCAAAAGAAATCGGGGTATCAATTCCCAAATCTAAATCTTTGAAATTTTCTATGACTTGGGGGATTTGTTGTCTGGATAATTGGCTATTTTTTAATGCAAACCAAGTTTTTTGGCTGACTATTCCATCGGCAATTAGTCCGCGAGATTTTTGAAAAGCGATCGCAGCTTCTCTAGTATTGTTACTAAAAACGCCGTTAATTGCTCCCGGTGAAAATCCTTCTTTTTCCAGGCGAAGTTGTAGTTCGGTAACTACTTGACCGCTATCACCTATTCTTAAGGAGGGAAGATTGATAGTAGGGCGATTCAGAGCGTTTTTTTGCAAAATTTTTACTAATAATTTGGCATTCAAAAATCCTTCAAAACTCACAAAACTATAAGGAAGTGGTTGATATGTTCCATCTAATAACTGAGGTGGAGGCATGGGTTGATATCGCTCCATCATTTGTCTATATTCTCTCACTGCTGGTAGGGAAGTATCTTCATAACTAGGAACTACTTGGGAGTTAATTAAATTAGTTGTATAGTTTTTATTATTTTCTTTTTCGGTATTTTTCAATAGTTGTAATAAGCTTTCACTACCGACAAAAGAAATATTCGCGATCGGCACATCCCAACCCGCATTTCTAGCTTCTCGAATAAACCCAGCACAAGCAGCATAAGAACCGACAGAAACGATCGCATCGGTATTAGCTTCTCGGAGAATTTTTACTTGTTCGTGAAAATTGGCGCTATAAGTAGTACCTCGGCGATAGGTGGCTTCTGCCACTATTTTTAGATTATTTTTGGCAAGAGACCTCCTAACTCCATCCCAGCCGCCCCTACCATAGGCATCTATTTGGTAAAATACGGCTATTCGCTTTCTGCCAATTTTTAGAAAATTATCGACTAACGCTTCGGTTTCTTGTCGATAAGATGCTCTCAAGTTGTAAACAAAATTTTGATAAGGGTATTGTCGATGTGGTTGAGCGCCAGTAAAGGGAAAAAATAAATAGATATTATTTTGAGAAGAATTGTTGAGTGAGAGAGCGTTGCGATCGCTATATTTTTTTAAAAGCGGCAAAATTCGAGTAACGGTGGGAGTTCCGACATAATTAAACAAGAGAAAAACCCTATCTTTTTCTACCAATTGAATGGTGTTGTGAATGGTTTTGACAGGAGTGTAACTATCATTGTAAGGTACGATCGCAATTTTTTTTCCGTTCACACCTCCTTGGCTGTTAATATGCTCGAAATAAGCCATCGAACCCCGATATAATTCTATACCTAATGCTTCTGATGGCCCTTGAAATGCGGCTGACATCCCCAGCAAGATATCTTCTGAAGCTACTGGCAAAGCATTGTGAAGTAAATAGGCGATACTAGGAGTAAAATAGATTAATGATAATGCCAAATTCTTGATTATTTTATGCCACATAGTTTATTCTAGTATTTTTGAAATCACTAATATCGTGTCCGTTTTTATCGTTAATGTAAGAGTGTTTTCTTTGAAAATGTATAAATTAAAGGTTTAGCTGTTGAATATTTTTTTGCCCAGTAACAAATAAGTAAACATATCTCCTTTCCCTTTTACATAAATAACACCTCGTTCTTCAAATTCATATTTATCTTTTAATAAATTATAAGTAGTCGCAGTGACTTGAATCGTATCGGGAATACCTTGAGATTCCATACGGCTAGCCGTGTTGACGGCATCACCCCATAAATCGTAGATAAATTTTTTGACACCAATTACACCAGCGACAACTGGGCCAGTATTAATACCTATACGAATACTAAATGATTGACTGTTTTTAGCATTGAAATTCGCGATCGCTGTTTGCATATCCAGTGCCATATCAGCAACGGCTTCTGCATGATCGCTGCGGTGGGTGGGTACACCACCAACTACCATGTAAGCATCCCCAATAGTCTTTATTTTCTCTAAATTATGTTCATCTGCCAAGTTGTCAAATTCAGAAAATATTTGGTTAAGTAAAGTAACTAATTCTGTCGGAGATATTTGAGAAGAGAGTTTGGTGAAATCAACTAAGTCGGCAAAAAGTACGGTTACTTCTTCAAAGCTGTCGGCAATTGTGGTTTCCTCCATTTTTAATCGAGCCGCAATGGGGGCTGGTAATATATTTAGCAGTAAGCGTTCGCTTTGTTCCTGTTGATAACGCAATGCTTCTTCTACTAGTTTGCGTTGGGTAACGTCTTTCACAGTACCTTCGTAGTATAGTAATTTGCCATCGCGATCGCGCACGGCACGGGCATTTTCGGAAACCCAAATCGTAGTGCGATCGCGCCGATAAACTTGCGACACGAAATTCGATACGGTACTTTCCTTTTCTAAGACAGCCACAAATCGATCGCGCCGTTTAGGATTAACGTATAGTTGCTCTTTAATATTACTAACTTGGCTAATTATTTCGGCTGGAGAATCGTAACCGTAAATACTTGCTAGGGCTTGGTTAGCACTGATATATTTTCCTTCTGGAGTGGTTTGAAAAATTCCTTCCAGCGCGTTTTCAAAAATCTGACGATATTTGGCTTCCGTTTCTTGCAAGGCTTTTTCTGCTTGGTAACGTTTCTGCAAATTCCGTGCAAATGCAATGAACACGTAAATAGAGATGACTGATACAAAAAGTGCAAAAATTGCAATTAAAAGTTTTTTTTGTCTTAATCGAGCGATGCGTATTTGTAATAATTCATTTAGGGCGGGCGCTACCGCATCATACAATTTAAATTGAGCAGCAATAGCTTCCGTGCCTACTGCATAATATTCGGTTGGCTCAATTGTAATATCTTGCACGAAAATAACTTTTTGATTCATTAATTCGATAAATGCCTTGCTATCCTCTAAACATTGCTGTTGATAATTTTGTAATGCGGGGCTAAGGCTGGGGTTTCTAGCAAAAGCAATGGCGAGTGCTTGGTCAATTTTATCGACTGAAGATTTAATTAAGCTAGATATAATAATTGATTGTAATTTTTCGTTATTTGTCAGCTTTTGTTTTAATATGATGTTGATGCCTAAATCTCTAGCACTAGCCGTATTGACAATCGTTTTTGGTAAATTGTTAATGGCTGTATCCATTAAATAATAACTATCCATCATCGGATCGAAAATCAAATTTGAAGCATCTCTAACATGGTTAATCAAGTAGAGGATTTCGGCAATTAATAAACTATGTAAATCCCATCTTTCCTGAACGGATAAAGTAGTAAACCGTTCTTTAATGTCCTGCCACCTTCTTTTAAGTATGCGCCAATCTTGGGAAGTGTTCAGTCTGCTACCTAGTCGGCTATCCAGACGATCGATAATTTTAATTTCTGCTTCGATATGCGATTGATAAATTTTCAAATTTTCCGGAAAATCTAAGTCATTGCTAAAATTAGCATTAGCTAGAGTTCGGTGCTGAATACTATGTTCTAAAAGTTTTCTTAACGGATAGATATACTCCAAGCCAAGGCGCTCTTTTTTAGCAAATTCAATCCCAATATTGATTTCCGAGATTAGTTGATTTACGACAATGACAAAAGGCAGAATAAAAACAAGCAACAAGCTCACTAAGCACAAGGGAGTGTTAGCTTGAAGATATTCTTTTGGCCTATAAAATTTCAATCTGCCTTTTAAGAAATCGGATCGTTACTAACTTAGCATTTTTTGATGGACTAATCTCAAACTCGTTGTGTTTTTTTACCAAGCAAGAAATAAGTACTCATGACACCTTTCCCTTTCACTGAAATACTACCCCTTTCTTCAAAAAGATATTTATCTTGTAGTAACTCATAAGTTGCTTGGGAAATTTGGATGCTACCTGGAATACCGTGAGATTCCATCCGGCTAGCTGTATTTACCGTGTCACCCCATAAATCGTAGATAAACTTTTTAATGCCGATGACGCCTGCGACTACTGGGCCGCTATGAATACCGATCCTAATACTAAAAATTTCTCCTGTAGAACTGTTAAATTGTTCGATTTCCGATTGCATATCTAAAGCCATGTTTGCGATCGCTTCTGCGTGATCGTTGCGGGGAGTGGGTAATCCGCCAACTACCATGTAAGCATCGCCAATAGTTTTAATTTTTTCTAAACCGTGTTTTTCAGCTAAGCGATCGAATTCCGAGAAAATTTGATTGAGCATTTCTACCAATTCGGTGGGTGACAAGCGGGTAGAAAGGACTGTAAAACCAACGATGTCGGCAAACAAAACGGTTACTTCTGGAAAGCTGTCAGCGATGTATCCTTGGTCTTCTTTGAGACGACGGGCGATCGCACTTGGTAAAATATTCAGCAGCAAACGTTCGGATTTTTCTTTTTCAGCGTGTAAAGCTTCTTCTGCTTGCTTGCGTTCGGTAATATCGCGAATTACCGACATCATGTGAGGCTTTCCTTTATAAATAAAACCCATCGCGTGTATTTCGACGGGAAATACGCTGCCATCCTTCCGAACGTGAGTTCCTTCAGTACTGAAGTGACCGCTATTTTCCAATAGATTTTGTAAATCGGCGGCGGCGCGTTGACGATCTTCCGGGTGAATGAATTTAGTGGCGTGCAAACCGATAAAATCTTCGTATTCGTAACCGTACATTTTATAAGCAGCCGGATTAGCTTCTACCACGTAACCGTCAAAATTATTGATAATTAAACCGTCAGTAGTCGCTTCAAAAATGCTGTGATATTGCTCTTCTCTTTCCCGGAGTGCTTCGGCTGCCAATTTGCGATCGGTAATATCGCGCACGATGCAAACTTGTTCGCCACTTTCTAGTAAATAATGCAACACTTCTAAATAACAGACGTTGCCATCATATCTAGTCAAAATTTCTTCTCCCCGCCATTTACCTTCTCGAATTAAAGCAGGTAGAATTTCATTTTCATATTTTTGAACGGCTGCTTCTATAGCGCTATCTAAATAGAGACTTTGCCAATTTTTGCCGATTAGTTCGGCTGGATTTTGATAACAGTGAATATCTGCAAAAGCTTGATTAGCATAAATCAATACTCCTTCCGTATTTAACAAAACAATTCCATCTAAGGCTGCTTCAATTACTGCGGCTTGGCGATGGAGAATAGCTTCTGTATTTTTGCGTTCCGTAATATCTTCCAATACGCCTAAAAGACCGATCGCTTTTCCGGTTGAATCGTAAAGGGGTATTTTACTGATGTCCAGCCAAATTTTCTGCCCATCGCTTGCGGGTTTTTGTTTAACCGCAATCATGTGTAGTTGCGGTTTTCCGGATTCGATAATTTCTCTATCTTGGGTGCGGAAAGCTTCTGCGACTTCCCGATTGGGAATTAAGTCATAATCCGTTTTACCTACTACGGATTGTGGGCTTTCTAGTTGAGCGTATTTTGCCCAATTGGTGTTGCAACCTAGAAATACTAAATTAGGGTCTTTCCAGAAAATTTGTTGAGGAATGTTATCGATAATTAATCGCAGATACTCTTTACTCGTCCGCAGTGCTTCTTCGGCTTCTTTGCGATCGGTAATATCAAGAGCCATCGAAGCTACTACAATCACATTCCCTGCTTTATCAATCAAAGGTGTATTGTACCACTCGCAAATAATTATTTTGCCATCTTTCGTAATGTTCTGATTCGTACAGGGAATTGATTCTCTAGTCACTAAAAGTTGATGCCAAATTTGCTGGATTTTTTCTTGCTCTGTGGCTAGAAAAACTAGTTCTATAATGTTATTTCCGATTGCTTCCTGCTTGCTATAGCCAAATATTTCTTCGGCGGATGGATTCCAAGCCGTTACTTGAAAATTAGTATTCCATTCAATCATTGCCAAAGGCGCTTGCTCAAACAGCAGCGAAAGTTTTTGTTGTGATTTTCTTAGTTCCTCTGTACGTTGTTCTACTCTCAATTCCAAAGTGCGGTTGTATTCTTCTAACCTTTCGCGAGAAATGCTCAATTGGCGAGTCATTTGGTTGAAAGTACGCGCCAATATGCCTATTTCATTTTTACTAGAAATGACAATTCGATGAGATAAATCTCCTTGGGCGATCGCTTCTGCGCCTTGGGCTAACAAATTAATCGGTCGCACGATATATTGAGCTAACATGATGGCAGCGACGCTAGCAAACAAGCTAACTACTCCGATTAACAAAGTTAGATTGGCAATTAATCTTTTCGGTGCTGCTAAAGCTTTATCAACTGGTTGTTCTACGACAATCGCCCAGTTAGCATTTTTCACTAAAGTTGACGTACCGATTACTTCTATTCCCAATAAACCGACATATCTTTTGGCAACTGCTCCTTGGTTTTTCTCGATCGCGGAATAAATGGGAGGTAAAGCCGCTAAATTTTTTCTCTGCAAAACCAATTCTAGGTCTTTATAACCTATTAAATCACCTTGGCGATCGACTATATAAAAATAACCTTCATTTCCCGGTTTAAGCAAACTTAATGATTCCCAAATATTTTGATAATTTACCACTGCTATGACGATTAAATCTTTGCCTGTTTTTGTCTTTACCATGCGAGACATGGTGACCAGAGGTTTGTTTTCGATGAAAGAAACCGAGCCGACGAAGAATTTTTTTTGTTTAGCCTGTAAAAAAGCTTTGGACTCAACAATATTAACTAACTTATCCCGACTAATTGGTTGGCAATTAATTAGATGAGATAATTGATTACCTTGGGTGTCTGTCAGGGTTAATTCAGCATATAAATTGGGAGAACTAACGCACATAGCTCGCAGGGAAATATCGATATTTTCAGTTTTTTGGCTGGTAAATTCTCCAATCGCATTCAAATTAGCAAAAATATTATCGACATAAGTATAAATATAAGTTTTACCAAGGGAGATAATGCTTTTTTGATGAATGGCTATTTCCCCAAAACCAAAATTAAATACGCTTTTAATAGATAAAATACTGCCAGCAAGTAAAGGAAGGATGGCAATTAAAATAAAAACGATAGTAAGCCGTCGAGCTAATCGACCTGGTTTTGGGATCATGTTTTACCTTGCAATAATTGGTATTTGATGAGATAACCCCTGAGATCGTTCAATTTTTGATTTTGGATTTGAGATTTTAGATTCCAAGCACAAAGCAAGTGACTGGGAAATTAGTTAACTGATTTTGCCGAGTAAAAAGTAAGTTGTCATTTCCCCTTTACCTTTGACAGGGATGCGTCCCCGCTCTTGAAAGAAGTATCGATCTTTTAATAATTCATAAATAACATTAGTGACTTGAATTTGGCCTGCAATGCCGTGAGATTCCATGCGACTGGCTGTATTGACGGTATCACCCCACAAATCGTAGATAAACTTTTTCGTGCCGATTACTCCAGCCACCACCGGGCCACTACTTATACCTACCCTTAACTGTACTTTCTGGCTTTTTTTCTGATTAAATCGGTCTATCTCCATTTTCATGTTCAGGGCCATTTCTGCCACTGCTTCTACGTGGTCGTTTCTGGGAGTGGGCAATCCTCCCACTACCATATAAGCATCGCCGATCGTCTTGATTTTTTCCAACCCATACCGATCGGTTAAAGCATCAAAAGTAGAAAAAATTTCGTTAAGTAATTCCACTAATTCTACAGGATGAATATAAGCAGAAAGCTCGGTAAATCCCACGATATCAGCAAACAGAACCGTTACCGCTTCAAAGCTATCGGCAATGGTCGTTTCTTGTAGCTTCAACCGATCGGCAATTGGTTGAGGCAAAATATTTAGTAGCAAGCGTTCGGTTTGTTGTTGCTGATAGCGCAGTGCTTCTTCTGCTAATTTGCGATCGGTAATATTTTGCACGATGCCTTCATAATAAAGTAGCTCGCCATTGGCATCGCGAACCGCCCTTGCATTTTCGGACACCCAAATAATGCTGCCATCTTTGCAGTAAACTTGTGACTCAAATCCCGATACGCTATTATGTTGGTGCATCGCGGCAATAAATTGCGATCGGCGTTTAGGATCTACGTAAAGTTGTTTTTCCACATCTTGAAGATTAGCAATCAGTTCATCTGGGGAAGCATAGCCATATATTTTGGCTAAGGCAGGATTGGCACTTAAATATTTACCTTCAGGGGAAGTTTGAAAAATCCCTTCTACGGCGTTCTCAAAAATCGTGCGGTATTTTTCTTCAGCTTGTCGCAGAGCATCTTCCATCTTTACCCGATAAGTTATATCCCGCATGATGGTAGAAAAATAAGCAATTTCTCTGTTAGATATTTGATGAGCGATCATTACTTGAGAAACCGGAATCTCTTGGCCATTTCGATTAACAATTGCCGATTCGCCGCTCCAAATACCTTGAGAAATAGCGGTGGGTATTGCTTCATTTAAAATTACGTTCAACGCCCATGCTGGATGAGTATCGCCGATCGTAAAATTAGAAATATCTTCACCTTCCGGAATTCCCAACATTTGACGAGCGCCGCTGTTAACAAACAACACTCGCCCATCTAAATCGGAAGAACCGACAAAATCCGGCGTTGCTTCCAAAATTGCGGCTAGTCGATCCGTCGCTGCTTGTGCTTTCTTTAATTCAGTGATATCAGTAGTAACAATTAGCAAACAAGCTTCGCCATTCAAATAAATAATTTCCGCAGATAAAAGTCCGATTAAAATGTCACCGCTTTTTTTACGGAATTTACATTCTTCGTTACGAACAGTTCCCTGAGATTGCAACATCTCGATCACTTTTTGACGTTCTGTTAGATTTGCCCAAATGTTCAATTCGAGCGATGTCTTACCGATCGCTTCTTCCCACTGATAACCCATCACGTTGAGAAAAGTTTCATTCACATCTACATAAAGCCCATCTTTAAGAGTAGTAATAGTAATGATATGAGGGCTAGAGCGAAAAGCTTTGGAAAATTTTTCTTCCGATATTTGCAAAGCTTCTTCAGAGCGCTGGCGTTCTACTATTTCAGTCATCAATTGCTTATTAGTGTCTTTTAAAGCGGCAGTTCTTTCTTCTACTCTAATTTCCAATTCTTCATTTGCTTTTTGGAGCGCTTCTTGCGCTTCTTTCCGAGAAGCCGATTCCATTGCTAAAGCTACAAAATCAGCCAGAGAACCAGCAAAATTTTCTTCTTCTAACGCCCATTGACGAGGAGAGCCAACGTGTTCGTGACAGATTACTCCTACCATTTGACCGCCTACTCGAATTGGTGCATCTAGCATGGAGTTAATGTTCAAAGGTTTGAGGTAAGATGCAGAAAATTCGCTGGTTCTCGGATCGGTATTTGCATCGTGAGCGGCGATAATTCGTTCCGATTTTAATGCTTCAAAATAATCGGGAAAGTCAGTGGAATGTAATTCTAATCCAGCGGTATGAGTGCCGATACTTCGTTTGTATAAATCCAGACAAATAATGCTCGATCGCTCGTCGTTATATAGCCAAACGCTCACCCGTTCTACATCCATCGTAGCGGTAGCAACTTCTGTAATTTCTTTGACGGCGGCATTAAAATCACCGCTGACTAAAGTTTTGCGACTGGCTAAGTCTAATAAGGCATGACTTTGGCGGCGCAGGCGTCGTTCGCTCGATCGCAAAGTTGCTTCTACCCATTTGCGTTCGGTGATGTCTCGCCAAACGACATAAAGAATTTGTTTATCTTTCAAGGGTATGGCTGTGAGCAATACTTCGACGGGAAAATCAGTTCCATCCATGCGGCGATGTACCCATTCAAAGCGCAGACAACCTTTCGCTAAAGCGAGGGCATTATTAATATTTGCTTTTTCAAAAGAAGAACGACCATCTGGTTGTAATTCGGGAGATAATTGGGAGGGATGTAAATTTAATAAGTCTTGTTTGCTTTTAGCGCGAATCATTTCCACTGCTGCTTGATTGCAATCGATAAAAACATCCCCATCTAATAAGAGAATGGCATCGCCTGATTTTTCAAATAAAGCGCGAAACTTGCTTTCGCTTTTCTGAATTGCTTGTTCTCTGGCTTTTCTTTTGCTGATATCCCGGACGACGGCTTGTACGACGCGACGACAATAAGAAATTCCGTTTTCCGTCACTGCAATAGTAGAATGAAATCCATTATTCTCTACTTTCCAATCAATTGCCGTTAGCCATACTTCAGCCGGAAATAGCGTTCCATCTAATCGGCAATGCAACCATTCAAAGCGACAACTACCTTCTCTCAATGCGGTGGCAATGTTTTGGGCGGCTAATTCGCTGGATTTTTCACCACCGGGTTGAAATTCGGGAGAAAATTGACTGGGATGTTTACCGCAAAATTGTTCTTTACTGGTGCAACCAAATATGTTGAGAGTGGCGCGGTTGCAGTCAAAAAAAGCTGTTTCGTCTAACAGCATGACTGCATCGATCGTAGATTCGTAAAGGGTGCGAAATTTTTGTTCGGATTCTTGAAGTTTGGCTTCGGCGATTTTGCGATCGGTAATATCGCTACCAATGGCTAGGATACCCGTCAGATATCCTTGTTCGTCAAATAATGGTTTATTTCGCCAAACAACCCAAACCCTTTCTTTGTTGCGACGGATATTTTCGTTTTCATATTCGGTGTATTTCTCTGGGTGTTTGAGTACATCATTCATTATCTCAGCCAAATTCCGACCGGAAAGGTCGGTTTCTGGTACGATAGTTCCTACCATGTTTTTACCCAAAATTTCTGCTTCGGAATAACCAAAAAAATGTTGGGCAAATTCATTGAAAAAAATGATATTACCTTGAGTATCGACTTTCAGAATAATCGTATTAGCATTTTGAACTAATTCCCGATATTTGGTTTTTGATGCTTGCAAAGCGTTGGTGGCTTGTTCTACTGCTGTTCGCAATTGCTCTGGCGATCGCACCCAGATAAACACTAACACCCCGGCAAACAGCGCCAACACGCCTCCCCCCGTCCACAACCACCCAGAAATCGGCGCTTGGGTGGGCCATCCTTCTACTGGGATGGCAGCAATCTGCCAGGAACCGTTGGGAAAGGAAACTTCTAAAATAACCGGATTTTGCTGAAAAATCTCCCCATCACCGAAAAATACCGCTCCCTTAGCGCCTAGACCGTCTTTTCCGCGTAGGGCGATGTTTAGTTTGGCGGATGGGGAAATGGGGGGATGAGGGGATTTTTCGCCCACAATCTCTTCCGTTCTCTCGGTCTCGCTTTCAATTAATCCCGCTTCTTTGAAGAGAGTATCTTTGTCGATGATGATACCTGCTAGACCCCAATATCGGCCAGTTTTCGGTTCTTCTCCGGGAGGCGAGATAAAAATGGGGGTGCGGCTAATTATTCCCACACCGCCTTCTACTAAGTTAATCGGGCCAGCCACTATGGTGTTACCGGTTTTAATTGCTCGTTCGATCGCGCGTCGTTCTTCCGGGACAGACATCGGATTAAAGCCGATGGCGGCTTCGTGACCTTGCAGGGGATAGATATGGCTGATAACGTTGTTTTTGTAAAGTGCGATGCTGCCGATTCCCGTTTGTCGTGCCACCATTACTCTGGCAAGGCGTTCAAATTTAGCGCGATCGATATTTGGATAAAGAGAGACGTGGGCCACCAAACCCCGGGCGAGAAATATTCTCGAACTCAATCCCCCTTCCAGTCTGGCGCGAATGATACTGAGTTGATTTAATACAGCCGTGCGATTTTGTTGCTGAAACCGCTTTTGTTCGGAACGATCGACCAAAAATACAAAAGCCAGCACCAAAACCATTGCTGACAAAGCTGCTAAATAGGGTGAGGAGCGGAATTTCATAGCACTCGATCGAAACAAATAGCTGCTGCAAGTTACCACTATTTCTAATTAACTAAAGATAACAACCCCATCAATGGCTGGATGACTTAGCAGAGAGCTTTATTATTGATTTTGCCCAGATAATATGCAGAATTTAACCGATGGGTTTAGCTTAGGGCTTGCCTCATCGAGTCGGCGATCGAACTTTGTAGCATATTGTAATATGCTTGATAAAGCTTGCAGAGTTAACTGGAGTTCATCTGGGAATGCAAATTGAACCATACGAGCCTCGCCACCTTGATGCTGTGATTCGTCTTTCGCTTCGGGCATGGGCTCCGGTTTTTGACTCGATCCAGAAGGCGATCGACCCTGATGTGTACCAGGCATTCTATCCGAATCATTGGCGCGTGAGCCAGCAAAAAGCGATCGAGGATGTCTGTGCAGCAGAAGACACGAGTGTATGGGTTGCGAGGGTCTTCGACCGACCAGAGGTCAACGATGCTGGTTCTGCTGTAGGCTTTGTAGCAGTGAAACTCCATTCCGAGGACAGCATGGGTGAAATCTATATGGTTGCTGTCGATCCGGACTATCAAGGTCGCGGCATTGGTAGCGATCTGATAAAATTCGCTCTGACTTGGATGAAAGAAGCCGGAATGTCTATTGCGATGGTTGAGACTGGAGGCGATCCCGGTCATGAAAGAGCCCGTCACACCTATGAAAAGGCAGGTTTCGAGCTATTTCCAGTCGCCAGATACTTCAAGAAGCTTTAATTGCAGATGTTATTGATGGAAGCGATCGCATTCTATACTTCCACTTAATGCGATCGCCCGTTAGTTCTTGTAGATCGAAATGATAGACGAAAATACGCGGACAGACTTGCAACAACGGCAATGGATTTGTGATGTCGAAGATGTAAACTCGATACCACAAGGAGCTTCGTTTAGCTTGTGGAAACAGTATACAAATGGCGTTGCGATTACGCTATCTATTCACTCTGAGGAAGGTCAGTTCTTGTTGTATCAGGATGTCGGTCATGCGGCAGCTGGAACAAAAAGAAATAATTGCGGTATATTTTCAACCGCAGACGCTGCGGTACATCAACTGATTCAAGAGTGCTATAGCTGGGATAATACGTGGGGTTTCTAATAGCAAGCTTAGGAAAATAACGAGTGAGTAAATGAGCATTGTGTCGAAAAAGTTTAAGGAATTACTACAGGACATCCCGCCATAAATAGATGGATAAGCAGACTCTTTGAGCCTAATAATCGTTAGGTTGCTTAGTTTATTCCCCGGCAAATGTATCCTCTGCTAGTAGATACATAACCTTACGCCATGCAGTCTCCCCTTCTCGTCCGACAACTTCAAATACTCGCGCAAAACGTTGTCGTTGATCGTCGGATAACTGATTCTCTAAAGATAAGCCTGATGGTGTAAGGGTTAGGCGTTTGATCCGGCGATCGGTAGTGTCAAGATTAGATTCGACTAGCCCTAATTCCATCAATTGCCGTAACGGACTGTTCAAAGACTGTTTGGTGATTCCGAGAGTCGCTAGTAATTCGTTAACGCTTAATCCCGGCTGGCGACCGATAAAATATAGAATCCGATGATGGACGCGCGAGAGACCATGCTCGGCAAGTATGGCATCTGGCTTTGCCACAACTGCGCGAAATGCAAAGTGCAAGGCTTCGAGAGCCTCGTTAAGTTCTTTTTCCCGATCGCTTGGCGGACTATTTAGGTCAGTCATATTGACATATTAATCAATATTCGGCTAATTTGAATACGTCAACTTATATGACCTATTTTACGATCGTGCCGATCCTCAACGCAGATTTCGCATTAAGCTTTGCCCGCAGTTGGATCGACGGCTGGAATCAACATGACATCGAAGCTGTCCTGAGCCACTACGCGGATGACTTCGAGTTGGCTTCTCCTTTGATCCCATCGATTGCTGGAGAATCTAGCGGCGTTCTACATGGCAAAGCGGATGTGAGAGCTTACTGGAAGAAGGGGTTAGCGCAAATCCCCGATCTTCATTTTGAACTGCAAGAAGTCCTGACGGGTATCGATAGCCTCACGCTCTATTACCGAGGGCATCGGGGCATGGTGACTGAAGTGCTATGGTTTGACGATACTGGAAAGGTAAAGAAAGCTTGGGTTTGTTACGCTATTAACAACAAGGAAGAGTGAGTTGTGAATCAATCGCCAATTTCAGCTGAATCGATTCCAGCACCGATCGGTAAAACGATCTATCCAGAACCTTATGCTTCCCTAGTGAAGGGACGACAAAAGCGAAAACTGGGTGAGTATTTTGGGTTAACTAATTTTGGAGTTAATTTAACCCATCTCCCACCCGGTGCAATTTCTGCGCTTGCTCACAGCCACTCAAAGCAAGATGAATTTATCCTGGTATTGGAAGGCAGCCCAACGCTGGTACTCGGCGAAGAAGAATTCGTTTTGCATCCTGGTGACTGCTATGGATTTAAGGCAGGTACAGGTATCGCCCATCAACTGATAAATCGATCGCAAGAAAACGTAACCTATCTTGAAATTGGCGATCGCACTCTTGGAGATGAAGTCGAATACCCAAATGACGATCTCAAAGCAACACAATTACCAAATGGTGAATGGGCTTTAACGCACAAAGATGGTAGTCCATATTAATAGCACTGCCTAATAACTGCGGTGTACCAGAACGTTTTGCGATCGCATTCTATACTTAAACTTAAGATAGGACTTCGATGGTTTGAGTGAGGTGGCGATGACTGAGTGACTTGAGCGTGCGATCGCTTTTTTTGAAGGTGTCAGCGAAGATGGGAAATAACAATCATTAAACTCAGTGAACTCAAAACCATGCAAATTACCATCGACCTGCCGGACAATCTATCCCTCACAGAATCAGATTTGCGCCGAGAAGTTGCGATCGCTCTCTTCCAGCAAAAAATCTTGCTCATCGAGCAAGCGGCTCAAGTCATTGCGATGGATGTAGACGATTTCTATCAAATCCTCGTCGATCGAGGTATCCTCACCTCCCCAAGCGACCCTGACGACGACCCCAATGAACTCATCCTTGCCCATTTGCGGATCTCGTTACAACAAGCCAAAGAAGGCAACTTGAAGCCGGTCTCTGAACTCTGGGACGGCATTGATGACTGACGCTCCATCCATTCAAATCTTAGTTACCCCCGATTTTCAAGGACAACTTCGCAAATTAGCCAAACGGTATCGCAATATCCGGTCCGATCTACAACCGCTGTTCGATGACCTCGAAAGTGGTAACTGTCCTGGCGATCGAATTTCTGGCACGACCTATACTGTTTTCAAAGTCCGCGTCAAAAATAGCGACATTCAAAAAGGCAAAAGTTCAGGCTATCGAGTCATTTATCAATTGCGAGACAACATCTGCATTCTGCTTGTCACGCTCTATTCCAAATCCGATGAAACTACTCTCACAGCTAGTGAAATTCGCGAAATTATCGATCGCTTCAATGAACCCACCGAACCCCCTGCCCAAGGAGATTGAACCATGCCTTAAACACTTGGTTGAAATGGGTGTTCCCAGAGAAGATATTATGTTGGGTTTGCAGCCTCCTGACAAACGGCAGTACTGGTCATACGGCATCTGAAACAAAAAGAACTAATATAACCTATCTTGAAATTGGCGATCGCACTCAAGGAGATGAGGTCGAATACCCAAATGACGATCTCAAAGCAACACAATTGCCAAATGGCGAATGGGCTTTAACGCACAAAGATGGTCGCCCATATTAATAGCACCGCCTAACAACCGCGCTGCACCAAAACGTTTTGCGATCGTATTGTATCGTTCTAGTTAATGCGATCGCTCGATCGAGTCATGTTTGGTTTCGCGTTACCTACTGTCACAAGTAAGAATGTGATAAGCTCAACCTGACTTACAGCGAGGCGCAATCGTACTCATTCCTGCTCTACCTTGGCACGATCCGCCTCCAGAGAACGGCAAAACCGCATTGGAGCGATAGATTATGATGTGGCGATTCTGTTCACTTCCAGTTGGGTATCGAAGTCTTTCTGAATGTACGGTTAGAATAGAACCGGAGTACTGCTGGTAGTTCGAGCAGAGAAGATGAGTAAATTTCTTATAATTGACACATGCGTATGGATTGGACTTGCAGGAGAACCCAAACTTTATAGTTTGCTTGAAGCTCTAAATAATAATATTCAAGCAACGGATTTCATTCTAATACTTCCTGAGTCTGTAAAGATTGAATTTGATCGTCATCGAACCAATATAAAATCAAATTGGAAAAATAAGTGTAAAGGATTTATTGGTCAAATCAAGCAGATCATAAAGCATTTTCCTGATCATGAAAATGAGCTTTTAAAGATTCATAACCTTGTTCAAGATACACTCGCAAGATGTGACATAAATATTGAGGATAACTTAAAGCTAGTTGATAGCATTTTCCTACTAGCAACAGTAGTTAATAATTGCTCTGATTCAATGCTTTCGGAAGCTGCTAGAAGAGTTTTTCAGCGTATACCTCCCGCTTTAAAGCCTCAGAGCAGTAGCGTAGGCGATTGTTTACTTTGGCTATCTATACTGGAAATGCTAAAAAAGGGAGAAGTATGGTTTTGTACAGATAATAAACATGATTTTTCTCGTCTTAATGCCGAAAGCTTACCGCATGAATATCTAGATAAAGAGGCTTTCAGTACTAATACCAAAGGTATGTTTAACTATTTTATCGATCCAGATAAGTTCATAAAAAAAATCTCTCCCAGTTCTGAGGAGTTGCCTCGCTATTCAGATTATGTAGAACATGATCTACATCCATATTTTCGTTATGCCTTGGATAGGGATGCGTGGATGAAGCCAATAACTTGTCCTAGTTGTAAAGCGGTAGCAGCTATTCCATATCTTTACAGTACAGGCTATAGATACGTTTGTGCTAATTGCGGAAGTGCATCATCTTTTTTTCCTGCTGACGATCCATTTTTATAGGTTTGTAGAGAAGCATTTCTTTAACTTTCTAACAATTCAAATGCAGTGGACAGTTGAAACCCGCTAGTGCTGACTTCGAGTTTATTTGCCGCTACTGATTTGAACTGTTAGATCGCTATCTATAGGACATAAGCTACAGATTCCGCTCGCATAAAAGCCGATCGTTAGATGTTCTAATTGGAGCTTATAGAGATTGCAGAGACGACCAATACTTGAACAATAAAGTGTGATGGCTATATTCACAGTTTGAAATCTAATTTCGCGATCGCATTCTATCCTTCAACTTAAATGCGATCGCACTTGAAGATATACGGAAAATGCTTCCGCTAGTATGTTTGGACTAGGCTCAATCTGCCCGAAAGCGCGATAATGAATAAGATAGAGCTTTGATAGTCTGAGTGAGGTGGCGATGAGTGAGTTACTTGAGCGTGCGATCGCTACGCTACAAACCTTGCCTGAAAGTGAGCAAAATGCGATCGCTGCAATGATTTTGGCAGAAATCGAGAACGACCGACGTTGGGATGAATCATTCTCTCGCTCACCGAATATTCTGGCAAAACTGGCAGCTTCCGCAATGGCTGAGTACCGTGCAGGTAAAACTCAAGAACTTGACCCAGAAACGCTGTGAAATCGCGCACCACTACTGAGTTCCGTAAATTATTTGCTAATTTACCCGAACAGGTGCAAGAGCAAACCCGCACAGCATATCGTCAGTTTAGAGAAGACCCAAGTTATCCAAGTCTTCGTTTCAAAAAGATACATCCAGAGTTGCCAATTTACTCTGCCCGTATTAGCAGAAACTATCGAGCAGTTGGTCAATTGGATGGAGACACAGTAATTTGGTTTTGGGTTGGTTCACACACGGAGTATGACAGGTTGTTAGAGCAGCTATAGCGGCGCGGTATAATGCTAATTTTGCGATCGCATTATATACTTAAACTAGGGTGTTATCCAGCAGATCTGACATTGAATACATAGCTATGCCATGTAGTTCTCGGCGCAATGTCAGTTTGGAACTGATAATAATACCCAGGCTAATAGGCTGTTTACTCTATTAACGCTAACAGTTTGAAGTTTGTTTGAAAACTCAGAAGTAATTTATCTGGCTAGTTATAATAGCCACATTCCCCCTCCGTTTAGGAGTCCAGAGTATAAGGGTAGTACCACCTCTTTCCGGGTAACAAGACTAAGGCGGTAGGTTGCCATAAACTATCAGGTAGTTTGATAGTCTGCTTTGGTGGGGCAGTCCAGTCAATCCTTAGTCCCTAAGCCTCACTTTCGTGCTTCCTATGAAGGGAGAGCCTCTACTGGTTCACCTAGCATAAGGAACGAGGTGTCATGGAGAGATCTAAAAAAAGTGACAGAGAGCATCGTAAATGTCCTAGACGGTCTTTCTGCCGAAGACTAAGGATGTTTATTCGATGGCTACTACCATTTTTGCAAGCCTTAGCTGCTCTGTTCACGATTCTAAAGTTTTTGGGGTCATAGCGGCTCCGACATAAATCTCACGTAAAGAGGGAAGAGTTACATCTTCCCTTTTTATTTTTTAAAATCGCAGCCTATCTTTCAACTTACTTCTGTAGAAGAGGAAGCGCATTGTAACTTTCGGTAGGAGAAATACACCAAACCTATCTGTGGAAGCGTGAATCTAACCCACTTGTGCAATAACTTGCCCGATTTCTTGAGGGGTTGCACCTGTCGCCAACATCGCCCGAATTAGCAATTCAATAGACACTGAAGCATCTCCATTCTCAGCTTTAGCAATACGAGGTTGGCTTGAATGTAATTTATCTGCAAGTTCCCTTTGAGTCATTGATTTGTGTCGCCGTTCTTTCAGATAACGACTAAGTGCAAGCTTAATCTCAATAAATGTTACTTCCTCTGGAGTAAGGTCTAGAAATTCGGAGACAGTTCCAACATTCCAACCTTTGTCCTCTAATTTTTTTCTCTTAGCTTCTTCCATATCTCTAGTCCTCCACATCTTTGTCATACTTGCTCAGTCGTTTTTGGCAGGTATCAATAACGCTGGCGGGTGTTGTTCTCGTTGTTTTGTTAAACACCTCAAGAATTAAAATTGCATCTTCATCAATGCGGTAGATGATTCTCCAGTTCTTCTCTGCATCTCGAACCCGTAGTTCATGGCAGTGTGTCCCAATACTTGGCATTGGTCTTGAGTGAGGCAACCCTAAATTTTCGCCCTGCTGCAACCGTCTCAACAAAACACCTGTTTCTATGCGTGCTTCTTGGCTAAAAGGAGGAGTTTTAACTTCCCCATGCAGCCATACTAACGGCTTATCTGTTTCGTCCATACAGCATTTATATCATATCTGATATATTCATCAATGCTTGGAGAGTCAAGTGTGACTGTTAGATTCATAGTTTGAAATCTAATTTCGTGATCGCGAATCTACGCTTCTCGCTCATCGTCCTTGTCATTTCAGTCTTTTAATCTAACTACTCTAAAACTTCCAGCACGGCTTTGGGCGAAAGCTTATCCTTAAACCAAATCACTTTAGCCGGAACATTCGCCACCTTGACCCCTGCTTTATCCAAATTCAGCCGCTCAGAAATAGCAATAATTAAGTTATCGCATTCCGCTCGACGCACCTGAGCAAATTTCTTTTGTAAGTACTCCGGACGCCAGAAACCAATAATTTCTAATAAAAAAGTACGTCCATCAGGATGGACGAGGCGGAAATCAGGAATCATTACACTCCCAGGAATGGGAATTAGGTCAACTTCTCGCTCTAGTATCCACTCCGTTTTGAGAGCATCCCAACGGTTCGCAAAGGCGGCTTCTAACATACTGTCATAGGGCTTACCCGGAGGATAGTGAGTGACTAAACCACAATGGTCATTTAGGCTAAAACGTCCAGTTTTAGGAACGCCGCTGTAAGGATCGCGGCTTTGTAAGGTTGCTGTAAGACTCCATTTGGTAACATGCAGTAAAGCTGGCAGAAGTTTGGCGATCGCTAAACCATAGCGGGTACTCGGCTTAAATAAACTGGTTGGGCCATCAATGGTAATTGTGAAACCATGATCGGCGTCGCCTTCCACATAAGTCATCAACTGAAATAACTTTAAATAGCGGAATAACAGCTTATACTCCCCAGGGACATTGCGATGAGCATTGAGCGCCATCTGACTGGCACGATAAAAGATTCCCTGCACTTGAGATAAGTTGTAGCGGTGGATGAGTGCCTCCGGTGCGGGGTCTTCAAACTGGGTGAGAATCCGATTTTCCTGTAAATCTGCATACAGACCAACACGAATGTGCTGGGGCAAGACTTCGTGGTTTAACTCCTTACTCAGGGTAATGCTGAGCGTTTCCAGAGTGGCTTCGGACGCTTGATGGCTGGGCACAGCTTGGGCGGAAAGAGTGAAGACGCGCTGCCGCAGTTCTTTCGGTTCGAGGGGACTGACGACTTCAAAGGTGCAGAAGCTGCTTTTGAGAATATGAGCTAGACCCCGTTTAACCCGATAATCAGGACTATCGCCTTCAAATTCTGACAACTGTCGATCCAGATCACCTTGGGTGCTACCTATGGCATTTTGGAAGCAGGTGATTAACTCTGTGGCGATCGCACAGGTTTCGGAGTTGATGGGCAAGCGTTTGGGAATAATGGTTTCCCCATTTTGTCTATTGATTAACAGCTCAGTCGGTAGCATATCAGTCGCTTAATTTTTTTAGGGTTTATCGACAGGGTATTAATTGATAAAAGCAATGTTACGGTGAAATTAAGTAGAGAAATTTCAACTCGATACGGGCTGATTGAAGGAGGGTGATGACGATGAGTAGAGTGATGCATCGGAGACAGGGTTCGTCTCATACCATCTACAGAACCCTAGAGTGCCGCCCAGATAGCTTTGAGGATTGGTACCAGCAGGGGAATGCGTTGTGCGATTTGGAGCGCTATGAAGAAGCCCTCGCCAGCTATGAAAGAGCGTTAGAGTACAATCCGGATGATTATTGGGCATGGTACGGGCGAGGTGATGTTCTAGAGGCTTTGGAATGCTATGAAGACGCACTGGCTAGCTATGACAAAGCGTTAAAAACGAAACCGCAAGACTACTGGGCTTGGTGCCAACGGGGACTAGTGCTGCGGCAACTGGAACGTTATGAAGAGGCGATCGCCAGCTACGACAAAGCCTTAGAAATCCGTCCTTGGGATTACTGGACTTGGTACAACAAAGGACGCGTTGCTTTGGAGGATTTGGATTGGTATGAAGAGGCGATCGCCTGTTTCGATCAAGCGTTGGCAGAACGTCCTGATGATTACTGGAGTTGGTATCGTAAAGGAGATGCCCTGCGCCAGTTGGAAGACTATGAGGACGCGATCGCTTGTTACGACCAAGCCCTTGACCAACGACCACAGGATTACTGGGCATGGTATCGTCGGGGAGACGCCCTGCGCCATTGGGGAAAACTTGAAGAAGCGCTTACCAGCTATGGCAAAGCGGTGGAGGCTAAACCCGATGACTACTGGGGTTGGTATCAGCAAGGAGAAATCCAGCGACAATTAGGCCAATATCAGGAAGCGATTACCAGCTACGACAAAGCGCTGGACAACGCGCCAGATGATGAATATGCCTGGTATAACCAAGCCTGTTGTTATGCGTTGTTGGGTAATGCGGAACAAGCGATCGCAAGCTTGCGAGAAGCCATTGATTTGAATGCCGAGGAATATCAAGAACTGGCTAAAACTGACTCAGATTTTAATCGCTTGCGGGGAAATGAGCCGTTTCATTCCTTGGTTTTTGACCCGTTCTTTCATCAGCGAAATGGACGGAATTCCTAGAATACCAAAATCTTTGGAAATTTGGGTTGACGTCCTGAGGGGTTAGTGAACAGCAGAATCACTATTAGACTGATCTTAACAGTCAGTAGACTGAAAACTTTTGCGATCGCTCTGGGGAACAGGCTAGTAGTTCAGACTTTTGTCTAATTAACTGTATTATTCAATACA
>DATNQN010000109.1 GCA_036703985.1 Leptolyngbyaceae cyanobacterium | reverse complement strand
GACTTTCCATAAGCTTTGAACTCAAAAACTAGCATCGTTTTACCTCCTGTCTTATACTACCATATCTGGTATAAGATTAATGGAAATACCATAAAAAGCCGTCCTGGAAGGACGGGGCTTTAAACCCAATTTTTCGGTAATTCAGGATCGGCGACCTACTGAAATTAAGCTAGTAGAAAATTAAAAAGGTAGCCGATCGCAATAATGCCAATAGTCACCAAAGCGATGAAGATAGCAAGGAGTTGCGATCGCAAAACTTTTCGCAAAATCACCATTTCTGGAAAAGACAGCGCCGTTACCGCCATTGTAAAAGAAAGCACGGTTCCCAGTGGCATTCCTTTATTTACCAAAGCTTCCGTAATTGGCAATACCCCTGCAATGTTAGCGTAAAGCGGCACGCCTAAAATAACTGCGATCGGTACTGCCAAAGGATTACCAGCCCCAGCCCATTGCATGATTAAATCTGCTGGCACATATCCGTGAATTATCGCACCGATCGCAATACCACCCACTACATAAGGCCAAACAGATTTAAAGATTTCCGTTACTTGGTATTGACCCCGCAAAAATCTTTGCTTCCAGGTCATTTTCATCATTTCTAAGTCATTTTCAGCGGGAATTTGACCTTGATTGCCTTTTTGCAATTCCCACACGAAAGGCTCAACCCATTTCTCTAGTTTCAGTAAGCCGATCGCATAACCTGCTGCGATCGCTAATCCTACCCCAAAACTAATATAGATCAGCGTTACCTTTAAACCAAACAATCCCCACAACAATACCACCGCCACTTCATTTACCATTGGCGCAGAAATTAAGTAAGAAAAAGTAACTCCTAGCGGTACTCCTGCTGATAAAAAGCCGATGAATAAAGGCACGGCAGAGCAAGAACAAAATGGAGTGACGATCCCTACCATTCCTGCTAAAATATTACCAATAAAACTACGCTTATCTCCTATCCAATACCGTACTCGTTCTGGTTGCAAAAACGTTTGCAATATCCCAACGATAAAGCTAATCGTAATTAGCAAAGTAAGTACTTTTGGCACATCGTAAAGAAAGAAATGCAGGCTAGCTCCCAAATGAGAATCTAGAGATATCCCAAACAGCCTGCTGACAATTTGGGATGCCAGCCAATCAAAAGGATAAAATAGATCGGGCATCACTTAGCCCTCCAAAACTTTGACAGCAATAGGCGGGTATTAACTCACCCAACCAAAGATTTATTGCTGTATTAATTGCTGAATTTGTTCGGAAGAAATTACTTGACCCCTGCTGACTAATTTGCCGTTAACTGCCAAAGCAGGAGTAGACATTACACCTCGTTTAACAATTTCCATTTGATCGGAAATGTGAACGATTTCTGCATCAATTCCCAGATGGGAAACTGCTTCACGAGCATTATTTTCTAGTTGCTGACACTTCTTACAGCCAGAACCTAGAATTTCTACCTTCATGGTACTCATGATTCAGGCACCTCTTCTTGAGGAAAGCCAAGATTTTTTAATTCCTCAATATCATTTTATAACGATCGCCTTCCTAGAAAACCTCCACATTAAAAATTTAGGCTTTTCTTCATAAATCTTCCCTGCTAGTTAACTGAGAGATTCAATCAAATTTGCCACTCGTTCTTTCACCTCATCTCTGACTCGACGGAAAGTTTCAATTGATTCGCCTTCGGGATCGTCTAATTGCCAATCTTGAAAAACTTCTCGCAATACCCAAGGTTCTGGCAAATTCACCCCACATCCGCACAGAGAAATTACCGCATCGTAATCTTCCGGATTGAAATTACTTAAAGCTTTAGAAGTTTGGGCGCTAATATCAATACCAACTTCATCCATTACTTGCACGGTAATCGGGTCTACTTGAGAAGCTTCCAATCCCGAACTAGTAACAGATATTTTGCCTTTTCCTAATGTTTTACCAAACCCCTCCG
Source organism: Leptolyngbyaceae cyanobacterium (assembly GCA_036703985.1). GTDB lineage: Bacteria > Cyanobacteriota > Cyanobacteriia > Cyanobacteriales > Aerosakkonemataceae > DATNQN01. The sequence continues at coordinate 26,846 of DATNQN010000109.1, read as the reverse complement.
CCATGTGAGAACGACGAGAATTTTTCTTACAAACAAACATCACTCGCTTCATTGAAAACCTCTTTTTAGTGACTATGTTAGAAGTTTGTAGTAAGGACTTTAGTCCTTAGAGTGAGGACTTTAGTCCTCACTACAAACAAGCTTTATTATGGGTAATCGAACAAATATGATCTTAGAGGTGAGTGGAATGGTGGGTTACGGCACGATTTGTTAATTATCTGTTTTAAGGCAGAATTTATCGATCGTGCCTAACCCACCCTACGGTTAAAATGGCTAAAAAGAACTGATACAACGCGGATCGCGTAAAGTAGCTTTCTCTGGTTCTCTAGGAAACCACATCGCCGTTTTCTTACAAACTTCCACTAACATTAACATCACGGGAACTTCAATTAAAACTCCAACAACAGTTGCTAATGCAGCACCGGAATTTAACCCAAACAGCATTACGGCTGTGGCAATTGCCACTTCAAAATGATTGCTAGCGCCAATTAAAGCAGCAGGTGCAGAATCTTCATAGGAAAGCTTCATTTTCAAAGCGGCTACGTAACTAATGAGAAAGATAAAATTAGTTTGGATGAACAGAGGTACGGCAATTAGCAGAATGTGCAACGGATTTTGGATAATCAGATCTCCCTTGAAGGCAAATAAGAGAATTAAGGTAATTAAAAGGGCTGCGATCGCGATCGGACTCAGATACTTAATAAACCTCCTCTCAAACCATTCTCTGCCCTTATTTTTCAAAATCCAGTAACGGCTATACATTCCCGCTATCAGTGGCAAACCCACATAAATCAGCACTGATAAAACGATCGTTTCCCAAGGTACAGTTAAATCGTTAGCTGCTAGTAACCATCTGCCCAATGGTGCATAGAGAAACAGCATTGCCAAAGAATTGACCGCTACCATGATCAGGGTGTGTCCCTGATTGCCATAACAGAGATATCCCCACATCAATACCATCGCGGTACAAGGGGCAATACCTAATAAAATTGTTCCGGCAATATAGGAGTTTGCTATGGAAACTTCTACACCGCGAATTAACTCATTTCCTATTATTAAATGACGAAACAACCAACCTATGAAAAACTGGGCAAAAACCACCATCGTAAATGGTTTAATTAACCAATTCACCACTAAAGTAAGGATAACTGGTTTAGGCGCGCGAATGGCATTAGTTGCTTGGGTAAAATCTATTTTCACCATGATGGGATACATCATGAAAAATAGGCAGATCGCGATCGGAATCGATACCTGATAAATACTCATGGCATCAAGAGCAACTGCTATATCAGGAAATAATTTTCCTAGCAAAATGCCGACCACAATGCACAAGAAAACCCAGACAGTTAAATATTTTTCAAAAAAGCTTAATCGACCTCCTGCTTGGATGGATAATTTACCAGTTTTGGGATGATTTGTACTCATTGTTAAAGGTTAGGGAAAGGAAAAATTTGTTAATTCAAAATTCTGAATTCTGATTCCTACCTTCTGCCTAAAATTTTGCTTCTTTACGTAACAATTCGCCAATTGTCAAATTTAGTTCTGATTTACCACCAAAAACCGTGCCTGCTTTTCCTCTTTCAAAATGTACGGAACTGAGATGATAACCTTCAGTGGGTAATGGAATGTAACCCACTCGACTGGTTAATCGCTTGGCATTTTGGAGGTAAAATTCGACAAAAGCTTGGACTTCTGGTTTCTTTTGGGCGGATTGGAAATTTACGTAAATTAATAAGGGGCGAGAAAGTGGTTGATATTGGGCTTTTTCTACAGTTTGGCGAGAAGGTAATACGATGCCTTTTCCACTGTTAATTGCTAAAGCTTTTAATTTATTTTGATTGGCTTCGTAATAAGCAAATCCAAAGTAACCCAAAGCGTTAGGATCGGCGGCAATTCCTCTCACCAAAACGTTGTCATCTTCACTGGCGATATAGTCGGTGCGACTTGCTCTAGCTTGACCGACTGTTGCTTCTGTAAAATAGTCAAAAGTACCGGAATCTTTTCCCGCACCGTAAAGTTTAAGCGGTCGATCGGGCCAAGTAGAACGGATTTGATTCCACTTGGTAATTTTTTCTTGGGCGGCAGGTTCCCACATTTTTTTTAACTCAGCTACCGTGATATCTTTTGCCCAATTATTTTGGGGATGAACTGCCACGGTAAGTGCGTCGTAAGCCACAGGTAATTCTATGTAACGCACGCCAGCTTTACTGCAAGCTGCCATCTCTTCAGCCAGGATGGGGCGCGATGCGTTGGCAATATCGGTTTCTCCCGCACAAAACTTTCTAAATCCTCCACTAGTTCCGGAAAAGGCAACTTCTACTTTGACTGATTTGCCTTCTTTAGTAGATTGAAATTCTTGGGCGATCGCTTGGGTAATCGGAAAAACGGTGCTGGAACCATCAATTTTTATTGGTGATTGCTGGGATTGGGCGCTTTTACAGGCATTCAGTAAGGCGCTGACACTAGCGGCTAAAGCTAGCATTCCCAGACGGAAAGCTACCTTGTTTGCTTTTGCATTCATAGTTGTCACCCCAAGGTGATCGATAGGGGTTACATATCTATCATTTCAAAAAAAATTGATTTGTCAAGTCGGTATCATAAAGTCGGAGTGGAAAATATTATTAAAAAAATTGATGAGTTAAGGAGTTTCTTGGCAGGAACGAGCGGGTAAAATGGAACTGAAGCGGCGATATTCTGCTAAATACTGCTCTAAAACCACAAATTGTGGCAAATTCAGGCTGTAGTAAATCCAGCGTCCTTCCTGGCGCGATCGCACTAATCCCGCTTCTTTGAGCGTTCTGAGGTGAAAGGAAAGCTTAGACTGGGTAACGCCGATGTGTTCGCAGAGTTCGCACACGCATAACTCTTGAGAACGCAGAAGTTCGATCGCCTGAAGCCGGATCGGATCGGATAAAGCATGAAAGCCAGCAGCAATGATTTCTGGTGCGATCGCAGGTAAGTTTACCATCAACTTTTCTTGAAACATCTATCACAGCGATCCTAACTGCAAATCAAAAATTTTGGTTCGATCCGATGCCCATTTTTCAAGACTCCCTGGCGATTTGTCCCAAACGTTTAAGGATCTCCAACACATCATAAAGTTGATTATGACGGGGGAGAAGGGAAAATATATTAGATAGTTCATATTGGGGAAATTCTTGAATTTGCAGTTTGACAAAGATAAAATTTCCGCCATTGGTTACCATTCCGAAAACGGGTTTTTCTGGATTTGGATTAGCTAGCATATAAGCTAACGTTTGCGGTAAAGCAAGTTCTAAAGAAAAGCTGGTTTCTTTGGATTCGATGACAACAATCCAAAACTTTTCTTGTAAAACAAGAGCATCAATGCGTCCTCGATAAATTACATCATCGCTTTCTACTGTAATTTGGACTGTTGTTTCAGTTTTAAATCGAAATGGTGGGTCGAAAAATCCAGCCAAATCCAACAATGGAGATAGGACAATTAATTTAATTGTTTCTTCTCCCAGTTGATTATCTGATAGTTGATAAAAGTATTTTTGGCGAATGGCATCGAGTGTTTGTTGTTCTTTGTCGGTTAGTTCGATGTCAGCGTTTAACCATTCGGTAAAGAATTGGTCATCTGTACTGCGCTGGAGGTTGAATTGGTTTTGGAGTTGACTGAAAGTTTTTAGAATGCGCTCGATTGGTAAAGTTTGAGTCATAAAAGTATGAAGGATAACGAATGAAGTAAAAAGAAGTTAATGCGTGACTTTTGAGTTCTCTTAATTCCCTCTTAGATGGGTAAACTCAAAGTAAAAGCAGTTTGACCGGATGGTGTAGAGTCGAGAGTGAGTTCCCCGTTGTGCGCTCGTGCGATTTCTCTGGCTAAACTGAGTCCGAGTCCGGTGCCTTCTACTTTGCGATTGCGGGCGGGATCGCCACGTTGAAAGCGATCGAAAATGCGATCGCGATCGCACTCTGGAATATCCTTAGAACTATTGCTAATAGTAACAAATACGTTTTTACCCTGACGATCGGCTTTAATTTCAATCCAACCATCTGGGAGATTGTATTTAATTGCATTCCCGATCAAATTTTGCAAAACTTGCACGAGTAAATCGCGATCGCCCTGTACCCGCAAACCAGATTTAACCTCAGTTTTCACCTCTAAATCCGGTGCTAACAGATCGATATCTTCCATCATTTCCAGCAACAATTTCGATAAATTTACATCCACTCGATGCAAACTCATTTGTCCCGCATCTGCCAGAGAAAGTAACAGTAATTTCCGCACGATTCCACTCAAGCGGCGCACTTCATCTAACAAACTACTCAAACTTTGTTGGACTTCCGATCCGGGTTCGGCTTGTTGCAGCGTGCGTTCCAATTCTCCTTGTAAAATAGCGAGAGGAGTTTTCAATTCGTGGGCAGCATCCGCACTGAAACGAGAAGCTTGCTTGAAACTGCGTTCTAAACGTTCCAGCATTTGATTAAACACTTCAATTAACTCAAAAAATTCCACATCCGTAGAACCGATGGGAACTCGACGATCCAATCCTTTCACAGTTACTTGTTCGATCGCAACAGTTAATTGACGGATCGAACGCATTACGCTACCAGAAAGTACCCACGCACCACCGAGAATTAATAGGAGTAAAACGGGTATCGAAATCCAGAAAACATTGCGGATGGTTGCCATTTCCCGATCGATTCCGTTTAAATTAATCGCGATCGCAACTTCTCTACGGGCAAATGCGATCGCACCTACGCGCCAAGCACCCGTACTCGTTCGTTGAGTAACGAATTGAGATAATTTAGGAGGTTCGCGACGAGATAAACGGATAGTTCGATCGAATATGCGAACTGGTGGAAGTATCGGTTGAGGACGAAATGGCACGAGACGTTCTACATTGAGTTCAGTAGACCAATTACTCGATTGATAGGCTATATTTTCATCAACACCAATGACCCGAATCGCGATCGGTGTTTGGGAATCAGTACCGAATGCCAAAGGCAAAGAAGTTTGATAAGATTCCCAATCAAGTTGCGATCGAGGTCTAGTCGATCGCATTAATTGATTTTCCAGTTCTACATCCAGGCGACTCACCTTAGCATCATAAATCAGCCACCAAGAAATTACCCCAAATCCCACTAACACGCTACCAGCAAGTGCAGCAGATAATATCGCTATTCTGAGTCGAAAAGAACGGAAATTCATGGTTAGTTAGGGAGTGGGGAGTGGGGAGTGGGGAGTGGGGAGTGGGGAGTAGTGCAGAAGGCAGAAGTCACACATTAATTTCTTAATTTCTGTTCACTTTTCACTTCATCCTTCATACTTCATCCTTCATACTTTCCCTAGCCCCTCAAAAAGAGAAAGAATAGCCTGCTACCAAGCGTAATTGACTGCGTTCGTTATCGCCACCTGCCAAATCACCTTGAATACCGAGATCGATGACACTCTGATAGCCTACTTGTTGACGCACTCCCACTCCTGCCGATACGATCGCACCATCTTCTTTTTCTTCACTAGCACGCACTCCCACTTCCGCCACAAAAGTGCGATTGAAACGTCGAGGGTAGCCCAAAGGTCTGGAATAACCTAGAATCACGCCCGGTACGACCGATCGATCTTCGTCATCCGCCTCAGTTTTCACGTTCAAATCGACGTTAACGTGCAAGCGATCGTATTGTCCCACCATTTTACTAGCAATACCCCGAAGCCGAAAATCTACACCACTAGCATCTCGTCCCGTTGGTAAATAAGCATCCGCACGCACCGAGAAAGCAGGGGTATTATTAAATTCCCGATTAAAATTGTGGAACACCCCTACAGACACATTACCAAAATCAAAGCCATTTTCATTTGTATCTCCTCGACCACCAATACTGGGCTCGATACCGACACTCAGGTGGGTGTTACGTGCAAAACCATAAACATACTCCACCTCTAACTCGCCACCCACATCACGTCCGCTAGGTAAAAGAAGCGAAGCACCCATTTTGATCGCCTGTTCCCGATAGCCACTCGACTCAGCATCATCAAAAGACAAAGGACGATGGGCATCAAGATTATTATGATCGTTAGCCCGTGCATTCGCCGTTCCCAATAATACCAACCCAATAGCACATAAAGATGCGATCGACTGCTTCCTAATTAACTTCACTTAAAATACCATCCTTTTTTCCGATATTGAAACCAATTAACTGTCCATTTCTTATCTGCGTTCATCTATTTTCATCTGCGGTAAAAAATTCACCCCTTATTCCCACAGATAACATGAAAAAATCACTCTTAAACTACCGATGCAACCGGCCATAATAAAACTTGTTTGTAGTGAGGACTTTAGTCCTCGGAATGAGGACTAAAGTCCTCACTACAAACTATGTTTATCCAAACGGAAATGACATCTAATGACCAGTATGATTTTCAGAATTCGGTGCATTTTTATCTTCCTGCATTCCATTTGAATCGTGACTTCCATGACCTTCGTGCATATCGCCATGATGCAGACCTTCCGGCATCATTCCCATCCCAGGCATTCCAGGCATAAAGCGGTGGTCATGTAAAGAATCATTCGGGTCAAAATCGCCTGGTTTTTTGCCCTTATGAGCCTCAGCCGACACCATCCAAATTGCCCGTTTAATCTGTTCTTCCTTTTGTTTTTCAGTCATCCAATCCGAAGCGAGAATATCATTGACCATATCGTGCAACATATGCAGATTGTCAAACACATTTGAAATGTGGGGAAAACGTGCGGCAAAACGAGGACTCAGTTCTGCAAACATGGGCATAAAAGGGCGATCGGTCCGATATAATTCAACCTCGTGGTAGCGCTTGCCAACAGGAACATAAGCAGTACGTTGTTGTTCGAGAGTTTTCCCATAAAGCGTGTCATACATTGCACCTTGCAGCCAATGGTAACCCCAAAACAAACCGTTAATTTTTGGATACTTTTGGCGGAATGCTTTTGAGTAAGGCTGAGAATCCAGGTAACCCATATTCATCGGCAAACCAGTAATGGCATAGGGTACATTTTCTACATAAAATTGATACAAACGCTCGATTTCTGCTTCTTTTTGAGCATCCGTTAGTTTTGGGCTTGCAAGTACGTCGATCGTTTGGGCGTGGAGAATGTGCGTCCACTCAAAAACCTGTTCCAGCACACCATATTTGCGTCCAAAAGTTGGTGAAATATTACCTTCATCAGGCATAAATCTAGGCGGATTTTTCAACACCCAATTAATGCGATCGAACGTATCTGTTTCTAATTTATGAGCTTTCCCTGTTACTAAATCTTCATAAGCCATTGCGTGACCAACAGCAACCGCATTTAAGTCTCGTGCTAGAGATTGAATTTTGTAAATATCATCGTTGTAGCGACCGCGCTTGCGATAGATATGATTTCGATCTTTATTGTTAATCCAACTTGGTAAGTTAGTTGGTAAAGGTGGCAAAGTTCGGGCATTAGCTGCGGGATTTTCCATCCTGTTATGCTCACCATTCCCGCCATTATGTTGATTATGTTGTTGGTGATGTTCGTGATTGTCGTGGGTAGGTTGTGCAACAACCATTCGGGCAAATAACAGCCCAGAAATTAGCAATAATGATGCGTAAATAAATTGTTTTTGGCTTTTCATGTTACCTCTACATCATGACGATAAACAAATAAATGCCCTAACTTTTAGCAATTGAAACTGAACTAAAAATATTTTCATGCTTCAGCTTTTAGATTCTTCCCGATCTATTCAATTGTTTAAGCGCTTTCAATAATCGGGCAAATAGTTTCCTCGATCGTCTGATTAATTGTTTCAGAATCGGAAAGTAGCCCTTCTAACTGAAGTTTCAGCATGAGTAGTTGTTGAATCTGCTCATCTATGGCTTGTAACTGATTTTGCAGCTTAACTTTTACGCGATCGCAGGGCAAATCTCCCCGATCGTGAATATTCAAAAATTCCTTAATTTCTGCTAAAGTTAGCCCAAGTTTTTGAGCGCGTTTGATAAATCTCAAGCGATTCAAAACATCAGAATCAAATAATCTATACTTACCCTCTGTTCTATCTGAGGGTTTGAGTAAACCTAACTCCTCATAATAGCGAATGGTTTTAATTGGTACGCCGCTTTCTCTAGCAACTGAACCAATCAGTTTCAGCGGTTCTTGGGCTAACATACTAAATCTCTTCTCTACTAAATTAAATTGTCCATTTTATCTTAAACTCTCCAGTTAAGTGGAGAGTCAAGCAGAGGGAGAAAATTTATCGGATCGGGCTAAAAGCGCGAAACTATAGACGTTCTGGGTGACACATCTTGCACCTGCGGTTGCGAGCCCGCCCGGAAATCAATGATACAGTTGGCGACTTCTGAAAACCTAATCAACCTAACCCCCCTGCCCCCTTAAAAAGGGGGGTAGGGAAGGGGGAGCCGGAAAGCCCCTCTCCTTGCAGGGGAGGGGTTGGGGAGGGGTCAGCCCCTGGAGTCAATACCCACCCCTACAACCCTTGATATTTGGTTATTTTGCCTAATTCCTAAAAAAAATAAATCCAATTTCGCCTCAGCTTTGTATATAAGTTAAATCCCCAAACAGGTAGCTAATTTTGCCACAAGTCCCCCACTTGTTGCAGAACACTCCAGCGTACCTATAACAGGGAATCAACTTTAGTAATAACCATTGAGGTAAACTATGAAAAGCCATTTCAAACCATTTTCACTATTGAGTTTGGGTATCGGTAGCATCGTTGCCATCCTTGGTGTAACGACAATATTAAATGTGTCAATCTCAGAAGTGAGTAATGCCAGAGAAATTCGTGTAGCTGCGGCAACAGCAAAACCTTTAGCACAGGAATTACAAGGAAAACCCGTAGTAGTTGATATTTATGCAACTTGGTGTGCTGGATGTAAAAATATTGCTCCTACTTTATCTCGACTGAAACAAGAGTATCGAGATAAAGCACATTTCGTTGTATTTGACGTAACCGATCGCAATACCACTCAAGCAGCAGAAGCAAAAGCCAGACAATTAGGTTTAAGCGAATTCTTAGCAGCAAATAAATCTCAAACCTCAATGGTTGCCATTATCGATCCCGCAACTGGCACGATTCTTAAACAATTCCGCAATAATCCCAACCAAGCGGATTACAAAGCAGTTCTCGATACTGCGATCTCTCAGATGGCGAAGAAATAAGTTTAGGAGTCAGAATTCAGAAGATAGAATAATTATCAATTCTGACTCTTGCAACTCCGAATTTAACAAAAATTGCTTTTCTTGTTCTGGTTTAGATCGGTAGATATTTTTACCACAGATGAACACAGATGAACACAGATGATTTGGGATGGCGACGTTTACACAAGTGGATTTTTCCTGCATTTTTGTTTGTTGGCACGGTACTGTTGATTCTGATTGCTAATCGATTTAGTGAACTTTCTAGCGGAGTCGATCGCATAATTTCTTTAATTGAAAATAGCTATCAGCAGTGGTTCGAGCAACGCAACACCAGCAACCCGGTCGTTCTAATATCTTTAGCATTTTTAGGAGGATTGCTAGCCAGTTTTTCTCCCTGCATTTTGGCACTTTTGCCAGTCAATTTGAGCTATATCGGCACGCTGAAAATTACCTCTCGTTGGGATGCTTTTCGCAAAGCGGGATTATTCGTTTTGGGCGCAGTGACGGTATTAAGTTTATTTGGGTTGCTTTCCTCATTTGCTACTACAATTATTGTCGATTTTAAGGGTGTGGTACATCTGATTGTCGGTGCAATCATTTTAGTGATGGGATTCAGTTTTGCCGGACTGATTCATCTACCCTTACCATCCGCACAAATTTCTTTACCCTTAAATGGGCCATACGCTGTCGGTTTAACTTTTGCTCTCGTCAGTTCCCCTTGCGCTAGTCCAGTTTTGTTTGCCGTTTTAGCTGCCGCTGCTGCCACCAATTCCCAATTTCTCAGCGTAATGACAATGGTAAGTTATGCCTTGGGCTATACGGCGATCATCTTCCTTTCCAGTTTGTTTACAGGTTTTGTCAAACAAAGTCGAGTGTTGCTGCATCATTCCGACTGGGTGATTCGCTTGGGTAGTGCTACGTTGATGTTGGCAGGGGGATACTATGTGGTCAGTGGAATTCGCTGGTTCTTCTAACATGACACTTAGCGATCGCTCAGATACCGAGCTTATTCGAGCTTTGCAATCCGGTGACCTGTCTGCCTTGGGAATTCTTTACAATCGTTATGGGGAAGCTGTTTACCGTTTGGCATTGCGGATTTTGAGCAATGCACAGGAAGCAGAAGACTTGACTCAAGAGGTATTTCTCACTTTTTGGCGGACGGGAAGTTACGATCCGAATCGGGGTGCGGTACTGGTGTTTCTATTAACAATGACCAGATCGCGAGCCATCAACCGCTTACATCAAGCGCGATCGCAACAACAACTTTTGCAACGCTTCAAACGCAGTAGCCCGATCGATGCTTCCGATGTACCAATGGAACACGCTTCCCTAAAAGAGCTTTCCCATCGTGTTTCTGAAGCCTTGCAAACATTACCTGAAAACCAACGGCAGGTGTTAGAAATGGCTTACTATGATGGACTTAGCCAATCAGAAATTACTCAACAGCTAAATATTCCATTGGGAACGGTAAAAACGCGATCGCGCCAGGGATTACTAAAGCTGAGACAACTGTTAAAAGATTTGGTGGAGTAACGATGGAACCCCTCGAACATTCCGAACAATTAGAACATTTGTTAGCAGGTTACGTTCTTGGCGACCTCACTCCGGAAGAAGCTGCGCGAGTTTATCAACTGATCGAGAGCGATCCGAATCTGGCAGCTGAAGTGCATCATCTTCAGTCTACCTTAGCATTACTTCCGCTTTCTCTCCCTTCTGCCAAACCCCCTGAAAATTTGCGATCGCGAATTCTGCAAGCTGCACGAGATCCTAATTCTGCTGAAATATCTAAATCTAAATCTAAATTTAATCATTGGATCGGAAGCCATAAATGGAAATTGGCTGTAGCATGGGGAAGTTTAGCGGCTATTTTAGTAGCTGGTTTGGGAATTGAAACTTACCGACTGCATCAAAAATTAGCGATCGCAAACTCAGAAAATCAACGTTTAGATGGAGAATTGAAAACAGCCAGAGCAACTCTCGATCGAATCGGTCAAGAAAACTTAGTCACATCCCATCAAGAATTATCCCGCTATCGAGAAGTCGTCAATTTGTTGCGCCAACCAAATAAACGATTTCTCAATCTCAGAGGAATGGATTCGATGCCTTCATCCTCTGGTAGTTTGGTGATCGCACCCCGCACCGATACCGCTATTTTACTACTTCAAGATGTGCCTTCTTTACCAAAGGGTAAAGTTTATCGGATGTGGGCATTTGTGAATGGTAAAAAGATGTCTTGTGCAGAATTTCAGCCGAATGAGAAAGGACAAGTATTTTTGCAACTGCCATTAGATAAATGGGGAGGAACAACCAAAGTTGTGGTTACAATTGAACCAGACCGGGAAATCGACCAACCGACTGGAGAAAAGGTTATCATCGGGACTTAACAAAGATGAGTCCATTTTGATTCAAAAAGGCATGAGGGATAAATTGCGATCGCTTCTGCCCATTTTTTCCGCCCGCCTATCCCAACGCATCGTGTTTTGGGTATTTGTCAGCATCGTGGTGGTGGAAGCAATTATCCTCGTTCCTTCAGTTTACAGGCGCAAGCAAGAGTTGCTGTCTCAGCTCTCAGAGATTGTCGATGGCAAAGTAGAAGTAATCCAGCTTTACAGCGGTAATTCTAGCGATAAGGAAGTTTTCGCTCATATTCAGCAATTAGAACGAGTTTCTGCTGTTTTGGGCGGTAAGTTATATCGCCCAAACGGAGATTTAGTGGGCGAGTTTGGCGAATCCCCAGAATTATCATTATCTTTAGTCAACAGATCGGGGATATGGCAGCGAGAAAATTGGAACGGTATCCGATTCGATGTAGCGCGATCGCTTTCTCTTTCTGGTAAAAAATATATCCTAATTTTGCGATACGACAGTTCTCACATCGGGCAAGAACTGCAAGCTTTCATTTGGCGAATTACTGGATTGGTATTATTAATTTCAGTCTTTGTTACAATCACCACAATGATTGTTTTGAGTTTGCTGGTAATCAATCCCATTCTTTTACTGAGACGCGATTTATTAGTAGCTGGCGAGTCAGTAACAAATAATTCATCTATACCAAAATTTCAGTCATCTGTCTATCATATTTCAGATGAATTAAAAGAGGTGATTGCAGCATTTGAGAAGATGTATCGGCAAATTTATGAAGAAATTACTCACCGTCAGAAATCGGAAAATGCTTTGCGGGAATCGGAAGTAAATTTAAAAGAGCGAGCGCAACAACTGCAACAAACTTTACAAGAATTACGACAAACTCAAGTCCATCTGATCCAGAGCGAAAAAATGTCTTCTCTCGGTCAGCTTGTAGCGGGAATCGCCCATGAAATTAACAATCCAGTTAGTTTCATTGATGGCAATTTACAACACGCTTTAAATTACTTTCAATCACTTTTACAACTACTCGAAGAATATCAACAAGCATTTCCAGAAGCCACTCCTACTATTCAGCAATCAATTGAAGATATCGATTTAGATTTTCTGTTACGAGATCTGCCAAAGTTACTGGAGTCAATGAAATCGGGAACAGAACGCATTCGCGAGATCGTCATATCTTTGCGTTCCTTCTCTCGATTAGATGAAGCAGAAATTAAAACCGTCGATATTCACGCCGGAATTGATAGCACGCTAGCGATTTTACAAAGCCGCCTCAAAGATAATGCCGATTATCCAGAAATTCAAACGATTTTAAACTACGGAAATCTGCCACCTGTTGAATGTTATCCAGGACAGTTAAATCAGGTGTTTTTACAAATTTTGACAAATGCGATCGACTCTTTGGAATCACGCTTCGCCAACAATCCGCTGGAAAAAATGCCAACCATTCAAATTTATACAGAAGTAATCAACGATCGCGCAGTAATTCGCATTGTTGATAATGGAATTGGCATCACAGAAGAAGTACAAAAACGGTTATTCGATCCATTTTTTACCACAAAAGCAGTCGGAAAAGGTACGGGACTGGGATTGGCAGTTAGTTATCAAATCGTAGTCGATCTTCACCAAGGAGAAATAGAATGTATTTCAGCAGATGGAGAAGGAGCAGAATTTGCCATTAAAATTCCTATTTGTCAAAGAATAACTGAAAAATCAAGCAAATTATGATACAGAGCTTTCCAAGTAAATGAAATATACATACCTGGTAACATAAACCCGGTTTCTTGAAGAAACCGGGTTTATATCCTGTACCTCACGTAACTAGAATTTGCTGTATCATTTACTTCCATTAAAACATTAAAAATTAATTGTTGACCTCACAGTAAAGTGGCAACCTATATCTATGTAGCCTACGGCAAGGCTATCGCCGACATCTGTGTTTATCTGTGTTTATCTGTGTTTCATCTGTGGTAAAAATTTACGCCTAATAGTTTTGCAAGAAGCTTATGGGCAAAATCTAAACATTCAAATTACGAAAACGATAACCAACACCTCGCACGCTTTCGATCCAACTCGATCCCTCTGAGGAGTCGATTTTTTTCCGAATGCGTTGAATGCACACATCAACCACATTCGTATTAGGATTGAAATCATAACCCCAAACGTGCTCTAAAATTTGGGTGCGAGTAAAAACTCGTCCGGGAGAACGCATCAGATATTCTAAGAGATTGAATTCGCGAGTAGTCAATTCTACAGTATGCTGATGGCAGGTAACTTCTCGCGTAATGCGATCGAGTTGAATCGGCCCAACAGCCAGCAGGTTTTGCCGTTCTCCAGAAGTTCGACGCACTACCGCATGAATGCGAGCCACCAACTCTTCCACAAAAAATGGCTTAGATAAATAGTCATCTGCACCGAGATTTAAACCAGCAATGCGATCGTCTAATTCATTCCGTGCGGTAAGTAAAATTATGGGTACGTTCCGCTTTGCTTGTCGCAAGTTCTTCAGGATCGATAATCCGTCTTTTCCCGGCAGCATGATGTCAAGTACGATGACATCATAATCGTTATCGATCGCACGAGCATAACCTTCATCGCCATTTTCGCAGTAATCAACCACAAAACCTTGCTCTTTCAAGCCAGTACGGACAAAGTTCGCGATTTTTGCTTCGTCTTCAACGTACAAGATGTGCATGGGTAGGGAGAGGGAGAGGGAAAGGGAAAGGGAAAGAAAGAGGGAAACAAGATAACTGGCTTATCTTCTTGCACTGTCTCGTCTTAGGTTAGCGATCGTATTTTTACAAGATATCTATAAATTTACGATCGAATCTCGCTCAAGAAAAATTACAAAAATGTAATTAACACACCAACTTTATTGTCATATTGGCAGATTTTAATCAAAAACATAGACAACTTCCCATTCACAACTCCAAGGAGAGTGATTGTTATGCGGATTAATCGGCTACTACTACTATCTGCCGTACCTCTTCTGATTGGTGCTTTTGCTGTTACCATTCCAGACAAGACAACAGCCAATCAGTCTAACCTAATAGCACAAGATGCACCTCCACCAGGCGGAAAACCAGAAGGTGGAAGGAGAGGAGGCAGAGGTTTTGGCAGAATTCCAGGGCTGACTGACGCGCAAAGAACGCAACTAGATCAAATCCGACAATCTACTCGCCAGCAGATGGATGCCATTCTAACAGCCGAACAAAAAGAACAAATGCGGGTAGCGCGCGAGCAACGGCAACGTCCCAATATAACTCTTACCGAAGACCAAAAAGCTAGAATGAGACAAGTTCGCGAGGATGCAAAGCGGAGAATGGAAGCTGTCCTGACCCCTGAGCAACGGCAACAAATGGAACAAATGCGCCAGCAACGGATGCAACGCCGTCAACAAGGGGGCAGTCAACAACAATCTTAATGAAGGATAAAGGATGAAGTCTGAAGTCTGAAAATTAATTTTATCCACCTCCCCATCTCCCCATCCCCCCATCCCCGTCTCCTTTCCCCAAAAATAATTGACCAATAGGAGTCAGAATTCAGAATGCACGAGCAGGAAATAGGAAAAATTCTGACTCCTCTATTCTGAATTCTGAATTCTTTTTTTTATGAAACTCGATTCACCGCAAACCGTGACTTGGAAGCTTTCTACCAAAGACTCTGTTAAACAGAATCTTAGGAAATGGCTCATTGGATTACTTGTTTTGGGGGGATTAGGAGGGGGAGGTTATTTAGTTTATCGTCAATTGACGATCGCACCGCAGCAAGAAGCAAGACGGCGAGTGCAGACGGTGGCGGTGGAACGAATGAATTTACCAATTAAGATTTCTGCTAATGGAACGGTGCAGCCAGAAAGAGCAGTTAACGTCAGCCCTAAGAACTCCGGAGTGCTCAAACAGTTGCTAGTTAAGGAGGGGGATGTGGTTAAAGAAGGGCAAATTCTGGCATATATGGATGATTCCAACCTGCAAGGACAAATCACCCAAGCTAAAGCGCAATTAACATCAGCCCAAGCAAATCTCGATCGCCTTTTAGCGGGAAATCGTCCTCAAGAAATTGCTCAAGCAGAAGCGCAATTAACATCGGCGCAAGCAAATCTCGATCGCCTTTTAGCAGGTAACCGTCCCCAGGAAATTGCTCAAGCAGAAGCGCAATTAACATCAGCGCAAGCAAATCTCGATCGTCTTTTAGCAGGTAACCGTCCCCAAGAAATTGCTCAAGCAGAAGCGCAATTAACATCGGCGCAAGCAAATCTCGATCGCCTTTTAGCCGGAAATCGTCCCCAAGAAATTGCCCAAGCCCAAGCCCAACTAGCCTCGGCACAAGCCAGTTTACGGCAAGCAGAATTTACTTTTAATCAAAATCAACAATTATATAAAGCAGGTGCGATCGCTCTGCGGGAAGTAGAAAACTCCCGTAGTGCTTATGACAGCGCTAAAGCACAAGTACAACAAGCCCAGCAAGCCCTTAACTTACAGCGATCGGGGGCACGTCCGGAAGAAATCGCCCAAGCTAGAGCGCAGGTAAAGCAAGCCCAAGAAGCCCTTAACCTCCAACGTTCCGGTACTCGCCAAGAAGAAATCGCCCAAGCTAGAGCGCAGGTGAAACAAGCCCAAGAAGCACTATCACTCCAAAAAGCCGGGGCGCGTTCGGAAGAAATTGCCCAAGCGAGAGCGCAAGTCAAACAAGCCCAAGAAGCACTAAACCTCCAGAAAGCCGGATCGCGCCCGGAAGAAATTGCCCAAGCACGCGCCCAAGTAATGAGCGCCCAAGGAGCAATACAAACCGTTGAGTCCCAACGTAGCGATACAGTGATTCGCGCTCCTTTTAATGGCGTAGTGACTCGTAAATACGCAGATCCAGGTTCTTTCGTGACGCCCACTACTTCTAGCAGTTCCGTTTCTTCTGCCACTTCATCATCGATTTTGGCGTTGGCATCGGAAAATCAAGTCGTGGCTAAAGTTGCCGAAACCAGTATCCCTCAAATCAAAGTCGGGCAGAATGTCGCGATCGAAGTAGATGCTTATCCAGGTAAAAATTTTCAGGGAAAAGTAACGCAAGTAGCAACTCAGTCTACTGTGGAGCAGAATGTCACCAACTTTGAGGTGAAGATGTCCCTTGACGATCCAGAGAAAGTGCTGCGTGCGGGGATGAATGTCAACGTAGAGTTTCAGGTTGGCACGTTAGACAATGCTCTGGTAGTTCCTACGGTAGCAATTGTGCGTCAAGAGCAAGGTACTGGGGTGTTCGTACCGCGTCAAGACAGCGACAGACCTCGATTTAAGCGCATCACGACAGGTGCAACGGTAGAAGATAAAACGGTAGTACTCTCAGGACTGGAAGAAGGAGACAAGGTGCTGATTAGCTTTCCGCAAGGAGAAAGACGCCCAACTAGGACACCTTCGATGATGCCTGGTATGGGGCCACCGGGAGGGGGTGGCGGTGGGCGTCGGAGGGGTTGATGAGAGGCAGGGGTGCAGGGGGGCAGGGGGGCAGGGGGAGTAAATTGCTCTCAACTTAACCAACTACCAATTACCAAATATTAGGAGGTGAAAGAAGGATGGGAGGTTCGAGTCGAATTTCTGCGACAAAGGTTTCGCTGCTGGAAGTGCTGACAATGGCACTGGAGGCGCTGTGGAGCAATCGTTTGCGGACTTGCTTGACGATGCTGGGGGTCATTATTGGAATCTCCTCGGTCATCATGGTGACATCGGTGGGGCAGGGGGTGCAGAAGGCGACTGAGCAACAGATTCAATCGTTGGGAACGAACGTAATGCTGGTGTTGGCGGGGGCGGCGAGATATGGAGGAATCAGCCAGGGAGCAGGATCGGCGGGGACCCTGACTTGGGAGGATGCTCAAGCGATCGCAAAACAAGTACCCGCCGCCGAAGGAGTGACGGCTTATTTACAGCGATCGGGCCAAGTAGTGTATGGCGATCGCAACGTTTCCACTTTTATCCTGGGCGTTGACTTAAACTACCCCAGTGTGAAGGAGATACAGCCTCAAGAGGGGCAGTTTTTCACCAAAGAAGACCTGGATCTGGCACAGCCCGTCGTAGTTTTGGGTAGTAAGGTGCGAAATGACTTGTTTACTGGGACAGAGCCAGCTATTGGTGCTAGTATCCGCATTCAGAGCGGACGCTACAGAGTAATTGGGGTAATGGAAACGAAAGGTTCTGTGGGAGGACAGGATCAGGACGATCGCGTTTACATTCCCCTCACAAATATGTCTAGCCGAATTGTCGGTAACAATGCAATTAACGGTACTGCGATTAACGGATTATGGATAAAAGCTAAAGATGAAATTCAATTGGAAGCTGCCCAATTTCAAGTGACAAACTTATTACGAATTCGCCACAATATTTATCCACCAGCACCGGATGATTTCCGCATCAGCAATCAAATTGATATCATCAATGCTTTTTCCAGCGTGGTAGGTCTATTTACTGTTTTAGTGGGAGCGATCGCGGGTATTTCCTTAGTAGTTGGCGGAATTGGTATCGCTAACATCATGTTAGTTTCAGTGGTAGAACGCACTCGCGAAATCGGCATTCGCAAAGCGGTAGGAGCCACTAACAGCGCCATTTTAAGTCAATTTTTAGCAGAAGCAGTGTTAGTTTCTTTAGCCGGAGGTGCGATCGGTATTACCTTTGGTATTGGTCTTGCCTTTGCCGCTTCTAGTATATTTAAATTCCCCTTTGTAATTTCCGTTTGGTCTGCGGTTGCCGGACTTGCGCTCGCTCTCACCGTCGGACTAGTTGCTGGAGTGATTCCCGCTCGCAACGCCGCCCGACTCGATCCGATCGCGGCGTTGCGAAGTGATTAAGATTAGGGGCTAGGGGCTAGGGAAGAGGGAAAAGGGAAAGGGGAAATATCACTATAAATAGAGATTTATAGATAAAAAATAACCCTGTTATTCTACGAAGATCTACAACTACATCTGTGTTCATCTGTGTTTATCTGTGGACATCTGTGGTAAAAAAAAGCGTAACTATGGCAAACATGATTTGGATGGAAAGAATCAGAAAAACCTACTATTTAGGAGAGACACAAGTACCAATTCTTAAAGGTATCGATCTTGCTATCGAAGAAGGTGAATATGTTGCCATTATGGGTGCATCTGGTTCTGGCAAATCTACTTTAATGAATATTATTGGCTGTCTCGATCGCGCTAGTGATGGATACTACTTCTTAGAAGGGAGAAACCTCACTACATTGACGAATGATGAACTAGCGTATATTCGCAATCAACGAATTGGGTTTGTTTTCCAGCAGTTCAATCTCCTACCCCGCGCCACAGCACTGGAAAACGTGATGTTACCGATGGTTTATGCAGGGATTTCTAAAGCGCAACGTCGTCGGCGTGCGGAGGAAGCGTTAAGTCGAGTGGGATTGGCGCAACGGTTTTTTAACCGTCCCAGTCAGTTATCTGGAGGACAACAACAACGAGTTGCGATCGCGCGTGCCCTCGTTAACCGTCCCGCGCTTGTCCTCGCAGATGAACCGACTGGTGCTTTAGATTCTCAAACTTCCCAAGAAGTGATGGATTTACTGACAGATTTGAACTCGCAAGGAATTACGATCGCGATCGTAACTCACGAAATGGATGTTGCAGACCAAACTCAGCGCACGATTCATGTTAGAGACGGTTTAGTGATAGCTTAACTTGGCTACTAACCTAAAACCTAACAAAAAGCTTTTTTTAGGAGTCAGGAGTCAGAATTCTGACTCCTGAATTCTGGATTCTGAATTCTTTTTTTATTTCAACAACAACCGCCGCCAGTATAGTGCCAAGTAGAATCGGTAACCATAATTTCTTCTGGCATGGAAGAAGCGAGTTTTGCAGCAGTTTTATCGCATACAGATACGGGAACGCCACGCTGAAGAATATGTCCGGCTGAATCATCAAAAAATTCTTCTTTTCCGCCATAAATGGCAGTTTTACCTGTAAAAATACAGGGGCCATCTTCAGGAATTATCACTTTAAAGGATACTGAATCAAGACTTTCTAATAACAAAGGTGTTTCTAAACCGTAAGTTTCGCAATCCAGCAAGCGATAGGGACGACGAGCACGGATTTCTACTTGCCCGAAACCAACATTAACTAAATGTTGGATATACTCTTGGTAGGTGAGAGCGCCAGACAAACACATGGCTCGTAAGCGATCGTCTTGCCGTAGATGTTCTGGAATAGGACGAGTAGCAATGGGATCGCTCATCAGTAATCTGCCACCCGGTTTAAGCACTCGATAAGCTTCTTGTAGCGCCTTGGTGAGATCTGCTGGTTCAAAAATATTAAACAAACAATTTTGAGCAACCACATCTACAGAAGCATCCGGTACTGGTAAATCAAAAGCATCACCAGTCCGAATTTCCACAAAACTGAGGTCAAACCAAGGATTTTTGGCTGCTGCTGCTGCTAAATTATTGTTAGCTGCTCTTCGCATTGCCTCTACAGGTTCTACCGCAATTACGCTACCGGGACGACGACAGAAATAGGCAAATTGCAATGCTTCCAAACCACCACCAACACCCACGTATAATACAGTTGGTTCCCCTGCCAATTCTGTAGGATGTACGGTAGTGCCGCAACCGTAGTTCATTTGCTGCATCTGACAGGGAATATTCAATCCGGGTAGTTGCAAGGGAGTGCTTTGCACGCAACATAACCCAACTTGTGGTGTTTGTGCTACTTCAGCGTAAAATTTGGCGGTGGTTTCTAGATAGCTCATTATTTACTCGATTGGATTAACAACAGTTAAGTTTAATTCTGATAGTACGTTTCTAAAATTGCACATCAAATTTTACCCTTTGATTCCTTTTGCAGTCTCATCGATCGTGATTTAGCCCTGCCTGAAAATTTCCTCAAAGTCCCTTGAGCCATGTAAAATACGGATTACATCAATCCCACCCTCAATTTCCCGGTAAAAAATGATGTAATTATCACTTGGAAAACTCCGTAACCCTGTTAACAGTTCCTCTCGCCTCCTACCCATTCCAGGATTGAGTGCCAAAGTTTGCAATTTACCTTCCAACCGATCCAAAAACTCATCTGCACGGTCTAGACTGTCTTCAGCGATAAACTCCCAGATATCAAGCAAATCCTGTTCAGCTAACGGACGTTTAATAATTGTCGCCATTACTGCGGTTGCCTCTGCTGACGACGCTGCCGTGCTTTAGCTTTTATAGCTTGCATATCTAAGGGAGTTGATTCTCCGCTATCGAGTCCTGCCTGAATATCCTGTCGTAGTTGCTGCAAGCGGATTTGGTGCATATCATCCCTTTCTTGTAGCAACCGCAATCCTTCACGGATGACTTCACTAGCAGAATAATACTTTCCACTCTTGATTTTTTCCTGGACGTACTGTTCCAACTCCGGTGTTAGAGATACATTCATTTTTGCTTTCTCCAGTGACTTTTTAACTTCATTTTCAATCAAAATAACAGGGAATAGCAATTATTGTTATTATAGCTAGGGAATAAGAGTGAGAGTTTGGTGGAATTAAGAATGGCTTAACTGCCTTGACCGTAAAAAAGGATTTCAAGCCTCCCCTTTCAAGGAGAATCATCAAAGAAATTCTCGCTTATTTCAATCTGGGTTCTTTTAACGCGGAGTCAATCTAAAATCCTCGCATCTAAAATCGAATGATCGAATGACAGTTGCTAATTGGTTGTAATCGTATTTTCAAGTTCCTTGCTGACGAATGGGAATTTCAATGGCAAACTCCGTACCTTTCCCCTTCTCGCTACAACAGTGCAACTGTCCGCGATGTTTTTCTACCACAATTTGGTGACTAATCGACAATCCTAAACCAGTACCTACCCCAACTGGTTTAGTGGTAAAGAAAGCATCAAATAGATGTTTTCTCACATTTTCCGTCATGCCAGGGCCATTATCGACAATCCGTATTGCTACTCGGTCATTATCGATAACTTGAGTGGTAATTTTAATACAAGGTGGTTGATTTGCGTCTGCTTCTCGTCTCTGTTCCTCCATCGCATCAATAGCATTGGTAATAATATTCATAAATACCTGATTTAGTTGACCGGGATAGCATTCAATCAAGGGAAGATTGCCGTATTCTTTAATTACTTGAACACCTGGATGATCGCTTCTCGGTTTGAGACGATTGTGCAGGATCATCAGGGTGCTATCGATGCCTTCATGGATGTTGACTTGCTTCATTGTTCCTTCGTCAAGGCGGGAGAAGTTTCGCAATGAAATGACGATTTCCCGAATGCGATCGGCCCCTACTTTCATCGAAGATAGTAGTTTAGGCAAGTCTTCCATGATAAACTCTATATCGATCGCTTCCCTTTCTTCTTGAATTTCCGATGAAGGATTATGGTAATGGTTTTGATAAAGTTGCAATAAACCTAAAATATCAGAAGCATATTCGCTAGCATGAGAAAGATTGCCATAAATAAAGTTAACTGGATTATTGATTTCGTGGGCAATTCCGGCTACTAACTGCCCTAAAGAAGACATTTTTTCACTATGAATTAATTGGGATTGCGTTTGTTTTAGTTCTTCTAAAGCTTCCTCTAATTCGGTAGCTTTGCTTCTTTCTCTTGCTTCTGATTCTCGCAATGCTTCTTCAACTTGTTTGCGATCGGTGATGTCACGAGCGACGCAATATATTAACCCTTCAGAAATCACTGGTACGGCTGTCCATGCTAACCATTTATAGGAACCATCTCGACAGCGCAAGCGATTCTCAAAATAGGGGAGAGTAATATCATCTTTGAGGTCTTTAAATACGGCTAAAGATTTATTGATATCTTCTGGATGAATGAAACTCAGGAATGGTTCGGCTAGTAATTCTTCTATTGTATAACCTAAAGTTTTCTGCCAAGCGGGGTTTAAGCGTTTAAAATAGCCATCGAAACTGGCGACGGCTAGCATATCGAAGGAGAGGTGGAAGATGCGATCGAGTTCTGCTTGGGCGTGTTTGCGATCGCTAATATCTTCTACGACTGCAATCATATACTTGGGCGTTCCTTGGCTCGATCGGCGCAAAGAAACGGTTAAATCGATCCAGACAATCGATCTGTCTTTCCGAAGGTAACGTTTTTCTAGCGAATAGTTTTGAATTTCGCCTGACAATAGCTGACGGATATACTGCATCTGATCTTCTAGATCGTCAGGATGAGTAATATCCTGAAAAGTTAGCATCTGTAATTCTTCATAACTATAGCCTACAATGTCGCACAATCTTTGATTGACTCTTAACCATTTACCATCTATTCCAACATGAGCAATTCCCACGGCGGCTTGTTCAAAAGTAGCGCGGAAACGTTGTTCGCTTTCTCTTAATTCTTGTTCTATTCGTTTCCGTTGTTGAATTTCCTGACGCAGTTTCTCTAATGCAACCGCCATATCAGCGCGAGTTGCTTCATCGGTTGCTAATAAAAGATCGATTTCTTCTTCTATGTAACGATTGGAAGGATGTACGACAAATTCATCGAATTCATCTCCTTTGGCGCTAAAACTGATTTGCTCTGCCCAACAGTTGGTGCCAAATAGTTTAGTGCAGTATCCTGCTAGTTTACCAGCTAACATGGCACTACCCCAGCAAACCCCTAGTGCTTTTTGGTAGCGTGCTTCCCAAGATTTTTTGACTCGAAAGCAACATTCTTGCTTTTCGGAGTTTATCGATCGTAATTCCCAATGTCCCCAACCTGCAACATATGCTACTTTAACGATTTCTTGGAAGCCTTCTACAAAGTTGGAATATTGAGAAATTACCTGCCAATCAGCTTCTACGCTTTTGCGTCCCTCGCTTTGCAGGGTAAGCAGAAAACGTTGCGTACCTACCATTGCTTGCACGCCAGCCATGAAGCTGGCTAGAGTGGTGTCGAGCCACATCATCGCTACGGGGAGATTGGCTAACAGACATTGTTCTTCTGGATGCCATTCAATTTCTAATCCCCGTACTCGGATTTTAGGGTTTTCTGTAGTTTC
This sequence comes from Leptolyngbyaceae cyanobacterium, assembly GCA_036703985.1. GTDB lineage: Bacteria > Cyanobacteriota > Cyanobacteriia > Cyanobacteriales > Aerosakkonemataceae > DATNQN01. The sequence continues at coordinate 3,392 of DATNQN010000109.1, read as the reverse complement.
TAATTGGGATTCTAATTCTTTTACCCGCTTAGACAATGCTTCTACTTGAGATGTGCGATCGGCTACCAAACTTTTGAGTCGATCGATCTGCTGGCGCATTTGTGCCAACTCATCCATTTGTTGTGGGAATTGTTCGGAATGTTTCACAAGGCTGTTCTCCCTTCTCAAATTTAATTCCAAACCCGATCGCCTTGCACCACTAATTATTTTGCTACTCTCAATGATTTTAGCTTTGGTTTTGAGTTTAGCATTGCAGTGACTAGCTGCCAATGACTGATAGGTTCTCAGTAGGGCTTTTCTATCTCTAGGATTAACACTAACTAGCCTAACCCCAGTCGATTTAAAAAGTTTTGATTAATAATTACATATTTTTTCCTTATATCTAATGGCAGATGTTTCTGTCATATAGGCGGTTAACCTTAATTGCTTACTTTTAGCCAATCCAAATCGAGGATCTGTGTTGACTGAATATTCTAGCTATTACTAATATGGCTTTTTACGACTCTCGATGCCTGAGGAAATTACGGATTTTAAAGTAAAATTTTATAACACTGCAACACTCAGTATACTTGAATTAATACATCAGGGGAAATTGTGGGTAAATTCAAAATTCTGAATTGAGAATCTAAAATTCAGAATTCTGAATCGAGCATTCCCATATCTAATTCCCAAAAGATCGATTAATTACGGGAAAATCCTTACGATGGTTTGCTGTTGTTAACTTCCTCAACTAAGCGATCGAGTTCTAATTGCATTTCGTGATGAACTTTTTCATAGCAGGCGTTTACGTATTCGCGATCGCTAGCAGCAGCACGACCGTATTTTTCAAATACAATTGGGGGACAAACGCGGGTGTGAATTTGCAGGGGTAGGGGAATGTTCGGTAATGGGCCAATTCCTACGATCCAAGGCAATCCCAGGTAAATCGGAAACACGGTGGGGTCAACGTTCAATAACCAAGGCATTCCCCATTCATGAAGTTGGCGTACCTGTTCGTAGAAATCAGCGAGTACGACTAAAGTATCGTGGGCACCCAAGGAAATAATCGGTACGATCGGCACGTTTTCCCGCAATGCTAGTTTGATGAAACCTTGACGCCCCGCAAAATGAATTTGATGGCGCTGGTGGTAAGGGCGAAAGATGTCTTCTGCACCGCCAGGATAAACTAAGACTGCGGCATCTCGGCGCAATGCGGCGATCGCCATTTTAGGATGGGCTACTACTGCACCGCACTTGACGGCTAAACTTGCGATCTCTGGAGATACTTTCCACACGCTTGGGTGAGTCAGTCCGTAGGCTAAACGTTGTGTCCCAAACCGTTTAAACCAGTCATACATAAACATATACATATCGGGTGCGGCTAAACCGCCGTTATGGGAACCTACGATCAGCATTTTTCCTTGGCTGGGGACGTGATGCCATCCATCGGTTTTTACCCGAAAGTAGTAGCGATAAAACCATTCCCAAAAGGGCATCCAAAATTCGATCGTTTGGGGGTCTCGTTCATCCAATGACCAACCATCAAACCGATGTGGGACTCCACCGTCATTTTTGAGACTGTTTTTAACAGCGTTAATATAGTTAAACAATCGGTTTTTACCGCTCCTAACCAAATAAATCGTGTTATTAGGATAATCTGGGTCTGAGGGTATTGGCAAACGATCGCAACTCATTCACTTGGAAAGTGCTTTATAAAGTAGTAACTAAACGTAGATGGAGTTTTTTTAATTTCTACCTTGAAATGGCTCTAATAGCAAATCAATCTTAGGGGAAAAATCTATCCCTGCGATCGTAAAAATGTAGTCGTCCAAAACCAAGGAATTGACCGTGGGTTATATCGCCAGCCGGAAATGCAGTTACGCCAAACAAATAAATTCCAGCATATCTGGGATTTTGCAGGGGGTTAAGGGCTATGGTGATTGTTTTACCTGGAGATACTGGCGGTTCAAATACGATGGTGAGAGTTCGTCTTTGTTTGCGATCGGCGATCGCTGTCAATGAAATTTTTTCACCTTTATGGCGGCGCGTTCCTTCAAAGGCGCTAGTATCTTTTAGATCGAATCCGATCTCGTCTACACCTTCTGCTTGGTCGATCGTTACTTTTTGTAATGGTTCTCCGGCATTTTCCGGTATTTTCAGGGTGAAATAGTAAGTAGCACCCCACATATAAGTATTATTGAAAGTAGTAGTTGCTGATTCTAGGCTAGGCGGCTGGATAAAGTAAACTTTGCCATCTGCTAACCGTACTGCTGATGCTGCTTCTATAGGGCATAAAAGCCCGGTGGATATTGTTAGAGTGACTGCTAATAAATGGGAAATTCGCATTTTTTTAGCTAATTTAGTTTGATATAATGACTAAGTAAAATTGCTGAGCTTTTTGTGTAGCAGTTCATCGGTTTATTAACAATTCTTATTATAAATTTTTTAAACCTGTCAGCCAGCATCGTTCGCAAAAATATTTCACATTTGTTGCAAAGAATTTTCGTTAAGCTAAAACTATAAGGCTAAAGCAAGGAAATTTATTTATGTCTGCTATTTCTAGCTTTGAATTAAAGCGTCCTGCTTGGCAAACTGCCATTATTTTCATTTTAGGTTTTTGGCTGAGTGCCAGCTTGATTTTGGACTTGGTAATTATGCCCGGTCTGTATGCTTCCGGTATGATGGTGCAAGCTGGATTTGCTAGCACGGGTTATGTGATTTTCTGGATATTTAACCGCATTGAGTTGTTGTGCGCTGCTGTGGTATTGACGGGTGCTTTGGTACTCGATCGCACTCACGATCTTCCCGGCAACCAGAACCGAAAAGCAATTTTCTTATCGTCCATTCTTCTCGTAGTGGCGCTGGTTTGCACCTATGTTTTAACTCCCCACATGAGCGCTTTGGGGTTAAATCTCAATCTGTTCGCTCCAGTGGCAGAAGTTCCCGGAACGATGAATGCACTGCATGAGAGCTATTGGATTTTGGAAGTACTCAAGCTCTTAGTGGGCGGTACGATGTTGAGTTTGTGTTATCGCCAAAAAGTATAAGGTAGTAGGTAGTAGGTAGTAGCTAGTGGTTAATAGGTAGTTTGATGATTTTATTTTCGTCTACTACTTATTAACCTAATTTTTTATTTAACCCAAGTTGATAGTTATAAATTCAAAAAGGCTATTCGGTATGGAGCAATAGCGATCGAAGTCGAGCAGTTTTATTCGAGTTCTCAACTTTGTAAATGTCGAGATCGCCGACAAAAAAATGCCACAGTTAGCACGTTTAACTAATTTCAGCAAAAGTCCCACGTCTCACTCTTAGGAGCGTGGGATGAATGCGTGTGAGTTGACGACTGTCCTCTGACCAACATTGAGCGTAAGCGAAATCAAGGAAGAGGACGTGGAGGAAACGAGCAAATTCCT
>DATNQN010000108.1 GCA_036703985.1 Leptolyngbyaceae cyanobacterium | reverse complement strand
CTCATCTCTAGCTAAAAGCACTCAATTTCTCTTCCAAGTCGCTCCAATGTACCCCTGCTAAACTGGGTAGCACTACGTTAGCTTCTCCCACTCGCTCAACTGGGCCAAGCCCGATCGCTCGCATCCGGGCGGCTAAAGCAGCTTGAATACCTGCGGCGGCATCTTCTACGACTACGCATTTTTCGGGAGGCAAATCTAGTTGCTGGGCGGCGTGTAAAAATAGGTCGGGGGCAGGTTTGGGTCGATCGACACTGTAGCCGTCGGAGATCGCATCTACGCGATCGGCAATTCCGAGTTTTTCGATCACCGTCTGGGCATTTTTGCTAGCAGAACCGATCGCGATTTTAATCCTTGCTTCCTTTAATTCATCCAACAAATTTAACGCCCCTGGTAACAAATCGGCGGGAGAAATATTTTGGATCGACTCTACGTAATAACGGTTCTTGCGTTCCATCATTTCCAACAATTTATCTTCTGGCAATTCCTTTTCACCGATGATTAGTAACAGAGACTCCCGGCGAGAAATACCCCTGAGTGCTTCGTTGGCTTCGCGATCGAAGGGAAATCCTTCTTCATCTGCTAATCTTTGCCAAGCCAAATAATGATATTCTGCCGTATCGGTGAGAACACCATCGAGATCGAAAATAAATGCACTAATATGGGAATTCATAGCATTTGCAGATGATGTAGAGTGTAAATCGAATTCGTGCCAGTTGCCGCGCCAGTGCAATTTGAACTGCAAGCGCCGCCAACTAGGTGGGAAGTGGGGATTAGCGATCGGGCCATTTTCGGTTAGTTTGATGCCGCCAAATCCAAACACTACGGCTTGCCAAATGCCGCCTGCGGAAGCACCGTGAATTCCTTCGGCAGCATTTTTGCGAGTATCTTCTAAATCCACTAATGCAGCTTGTAAAAATAGCTTGTATGCTTCGCTTTCCAAACCTAAATCTGCTGCTAAGATAGCGTGAATTGATGGCCCTAAGGAGGAACCGTAGGTAATATCGGTGCGAGGTGCGTAATAATTCCAGTTGATTTCTAAGTTACTTTGACTGTAGGGAAATTCTTGGGATTCTCGCATTAAATAAAGCAGCATTAAAACATCTGGCTGTTTGAGTACTTGCCGCTTATTCGCGCCTTCAATTCCCAAGACTGAGTGCATGGAAATAGTACGGGGTTCGTAATCTTCTAAATTGATATCTTCTAATTTGAAGAAGCCGTCGAATTGTTCGATCAGTCCGGTTGATGAATCGTAATGAATCAAGATATTATCAACGATATCTTGCCAGCGCGATCGCCTTTCGGTTTTGAGGTTTAGTTTTTGTTTGAGTTCGGCAAATCGGTCAGGGTAAGTATTTAGTAGCCAATCGTAAACTGCGATCGCTTTTTCCAGATGCCACTGTCCCATCCGGTTGGTGAAGGTGTTGTTGTTTACGCGATCGTGATATTCATCTGCGCCAATTACATCGTGAATTTCATACCTTTCTTGTTTGGTATTCCATTCCACGCGACTCATCCAAAAAACCGCACTATCTAAAATTAGTTCTGCACCGTAATCTCGCATCCATTCATCATCGCCAGTGGTTTGCCAATAGTGCCAAGCAGCATAGGCAACATCGGCGCTGATGTGAATTTCTAAGTCGCGACACCAAATGCGAATTTCTTCCCCGTAAGGCTGATTGGGTAATGCCCAACGGGGGGTGACTTCATCTCCCGTATCGGCACTTTCCCAAGCAAACATCGCACCTTTATAACCGTAATGAGAAGCTTTGCGTCGCGCCCCGTTTAAGGTGTGGTAGCGATAAGTAAGTAAGTTGCGGGCAATTTTTGGTTGGGTGAAAGTAAAGAAGGGAAGAATGAATATTTCCGTATCCCAAAAAACGTGACCGCGATAGCCAAATCCCGATAAAGTTTTGGCGGGAATACTAACTTTATCATCGTGACGGGGAGAGGCAATTAGTAGTTGGAAAAGATTGTAACGAATCGCCAGTTGAGCGCTGATATCTCCTTCGATGATAATATCGCTTTGATGCCAAATTTCTTGCCATGTTTGTTGATGAGCATCGCACAGCGTTGAGTAGTCGGGTAGTTGGGCGAGTTTATCTTTGGCTGCTTGTACGGGGTTTTCTACTTCCCGCGAAGTAAAAACGGCGACCAGTTTATCTACAGTTACGGTTTGTCCCGGTTTGAGGGTAAAAGCGGTACTTAAGGTGGGATAACCGGGAGGACTGGTTAGCTGCACGGATGCTTCAGTCCCCGATACCTTGATTCCGCAAGCCATGCCAAGTTGGATGCGGGATTTGCGGGTACGGAGGTGCAACCACATTCCGCGATCGCTTTTGCCTTGATTTTGCCATTCCCAATGGTTGAAACCTTGGTTTTCCGGGTAGCCGTTGATACTTGCTTGAATTTCGATCGCGCCCTCGAAATCGATCGGCGTTACCTGAGTGCGTACTGCTAAAATATGTTGGTCGGCTTGACTGGCAAAGCGTTCAAAGTAAATGTCGATCGTTTTTTGATTGGGACTGCGCCAGCGAACTTTTCGGCTGAGAATACCTTTTTTGAGGTCTAGTTGTCGCTGGTAGCTGAGAATCTTACCTTCTTCCAATCGAAAGCGATCGCCATCGACAATTACTGAAAGCGGTAACCAATCCGGACAATTGGCGAGTTCGGTATATACGATCGGCACTTCATCATAGACGCCGTGAATTAAGGTAACTGCCAAGGCATTAGGATAGCCTTCCTCGAAAGTGCCTCGCGTACCTAAATAACCATTTCCAATCGTAAAAACGGTTTCTCTGGCGTGCAAATGTTCTGGTTCTAACTGACTTTCCGTAACAGTCCAGTTTGTATAATGCAGTTTGTGTAATTGATTTTTAGTATCCATCGGCGCTGCTTTCGATCGATATAGACTGAGGGTTTTCTAAGATTTTCAAAGGATGGAAGATGGTAAAATTAATCGGCTAAAGAGCATTTAAATTGCACGTTTTGAAGTTTCGATAAAAATGGTCGATTTCTCTTTATCGTGCTGCTTGTACCTAGCGGTTTTCAAGACTAACTTAAATGCTCGTCAGCTTTGGTTTACCTCTGCATATGATTGGCTAAAATTTTCTCGGTTCTGGGTTTATAAATCAGGAAAAATAAAGCTTCCAAGTAGCGAATTAAAGCATCGCGGTTGTCTTGATAAGCCGATTTCCAAAAGCTGTATATTTTAGCCAAGGATAGTAGTTGTTTGGTGTGTAGTTGCCAGTTGTATTGAGTGCGAACTCGTTCGATCGCACTGCGGGAAATTTCTTCCCAGTATTGAGAATTAGCATCACACTGGTTGATAAAATTAACGATTTTTTCAGATGTACCCTCTAAGTCTGTGGGGTTGATATAAAATCCGTTTACCCCATCATCCATAATTTCTAAAGCACCCCCGAATAAGGTGGCAAAAGTTGGTAAGCCGGAGATCATTGCTTCCAGTATAGTTAATCCGAAAGCTTCAAACAGTGCAAAGTGAATAAACATTCCTCCGCGATCGGCAATCACTCGGTAAGCTTCGCCGAGTTCCAAACTGGGAAGGCGCATTCCTACCCAGCGAATGCGATCGTGCAGGTTGTATCGATCGATAATTTCATGAATTCTTTCGATTTCCCTGGCTTCTTCGGCATCGTTGGCTTCTCCTGGGTGCAGTTTGCCAGTTAGCAAAATCAAGTTACACTTTTCTTGCAATGCTTCACTTTTACCAAAGCATTCTGCTAAGCCTGCTAAGTTTTTGATCGAGTTAATCGGCGCTACTGCAAAGATCGGTCGCTTGTCGGGATTTGCTAGATTACCCCGAATTTGAGCGTCTTCTTGTTTAAATAGTAGTTCATCAACTTTCGCGCGAATGTTAGAGTCGCGGTTTTCCGTATAAGGGAAGAAAACCTTTTCATTGACGCCTGGGGTTACTACGTTGAATTTGGAATTAAACAAATCGATCCCATCCACTACATGATACAAATTGGGCATGGTGAAGCATTTGTACGATTCGTATTGCCCCATCGTATCCGGCGTTCCCACAATTTCTTGATAAGAAGAAGCAATGATAAAGTCAGCCGCATTCATGCTAATTAAATCGGCAGTGAATTGGGCGGAAAAATGATATTGTTCTTCCAAATCTTGCCAATATAAGTTACTGAATAGATGTTTGGGTTTTTCCAAAGAATGGGCAATATTGCAATGGGTTACTTTCAGACGACGGGCGATCAGAAATGCTACTAAGTTGCCATCGCTGTAGTTACCGATGATTAAATTTGGTTTTCCGCCCAGTTCGGCTAATAATTCCTTTTCTGCATTTAAGGCAAAGTCTTCTAAGTAAGGCCAAATTTCAAATTTAGAAATCCAGTTTTCTGTAACTTTTGAATTGAATTCTGAAAAAGGAACGCGCAAGATCCAGGCATTTTCTGTCCCGTCAATTTTTTCGCGGCGGAGGTTACAAGCGGTTCCTTCGCAGTTAGGAATTAAGCGAGTCAGAACGAGCACTTGTGGTTGAATTCCCAAAAATTCTAAACCAGCTAGTTTGATATCTTCCCAAAGTTGGTTTTCCAAACTGCGGGCTTGGTCTAAAACGTAAACTACTTGGCCTGCGGTTTGCGATCGACCTAGAATATTTTCTTGACCAACCCAACCGTGAATGGAAATCAGTACAACCCGAAAAACGCTAGGAACGCGAGAAACAAAGGCTTCTAGCAGGGCTGGTTCCGGGTTGTCCATTAATCGAGTGAGAAGTTCTAAGCTATCTCGCACTCGCGAGGCGGTGTTACCCCAACCTGGTTCTAATCCAAGTTCTTGTAAATTTTGATGAAATTTTTGGTAAGGTTCGTGAGGAGAGTATTCCCCCAGGAATTCGATCGCGTGTTTGACTTGTTGCGATAACTGGTGACCGGACTGAATGCGATCGTTAATCAGCAGGGGAATATCCTTATATTGATGTCGGTGCAAAACTTGGAATAATATTTCCAACCAACTTTCGCGATCGTTCCCTACCTGATTGCAAAGATGGCGGTTGAGGAAAGTTAAACCTTGACCGATATTCCTGGGATCGTCGATCGAGGGAGAATATTTATAAAAAGGACTAACGTCAATTTCTAGAATTTGCGGTTGGTAGCGATCGACCAAGCGATCGCGCACGTTTAGCAACGCCTGCGGTGTCATCAATTCCGCACTATTTAAATCTCCACTCAGTCGCCAAACTTGCTGACTAGCAATACTCGGTCTGACCAGCAACCAGGTACTTTCATCTTCCAGAATTAACTCATGGGTGTAGTGAAGTAATTGCCCTAACGAGGAAGCGTGAAAAAAGTAAGGTGGCTTTTGGGATTGATGACAATATTCAGCAAACGCGTGCAAAATCTCATTTCTCAAGAAATATTGCTTATCTGAATTTCTTAATGCGTCTACTAACTGACGCATTTCTGTTTTTTGATCGCTATTCAAGACAGGTTGAACCAGTTCTTGCATGGTGGATTCCTAAATATAGCTAGCCCACAATCGTTTTTTCTGGTTAACAAATAATTAAGTTGATAGCAGAACCTCGAAATTAACAGACTCTAGCGCTGTTAATTTCACAGCAAGCTTCTCTTGATTAATAGAGAAGTTGAGTCAACTTTGAAGGTGGAGTCACTCTGAGGGCTGTCAAGCGCCGATTTAACCACCTACTATTACCTATGATAATCATTTATCCAGAACTGTTTAATCAGACCTTGGTTAGAAGTAATAATTAAAAGTTCAACTACCATAAGTGAGGCGATGGCATACGGAAATTTAACATATTTTTAATGTAATTTACTTTACTTGGCAATACGTAGAACAATTATTTTAACTAAAATAAATGACCTTGCCCACAAAACATTTCACAGATAACCCAACTACAAAACCCGTCCCTACAAACCTTGCTTTCTCGTAACTTTGCGTAAGTCCTGATTTTCTTGACCGGAAAAAAAAGGTTTCAAGCCTCCCCTTTCAAGAGGAATTCTTCTTCAATAGAACGCCCGTAATATTCAGCCCGTTTTTGCAGGCGATTTTTCAGGTCATCATCAAAATTTTGAATCGTGATATTACTCATAGTAAATTTAATTGCTAAAGCCACATTTTTTTGAAAGCCAATATCAGGTTAACATCGAATCATATTTTTTATTAATCTAGTTGAACATAAATAACTGTAGTTCGTAGCTACGCTTTGGCGAAAACAGCGCAACTACGAACTCATCAACATCATAAAAGGCGCTTACTACTTCGCTAAAACCTCTTTCATCGCTGCTAAAAGCCGATCGACATTTTCAGGGCGACTGTTGAAACCCATTAAACCAACCCGCCACACTTTACCGGCTAACTCTCCCAATCCGCCGCCAATTTCAATGCCATATTCGTTAAGCAACTTCTGGGAAATTGCTTTACCATCCACGCCATCGGGAATGCGAACGGTGGTCAAAGTTGGTAAGCGAAACTCTTTTGCAACGTGCAAACTCAATCCCAAATCTTCTAAACCTTGCCAAAGATATTCGACATTTTTTTGATGACGTTGCCAACAATTTTCTACCCCTTCTTCTGCAATTAAACGCAGTGCTTCCCGCAAAGCATAATATAGATTAATTGGCGCGGTGTGATGATAAATGCGTTCGCTTCCCCAATATTTGGATAATAAATTCATATCCAAATACCAATTAGCGACTTTCGTACCCCGTTGTTGCAATTTTTCCATTGCACGAGGACTCATCGTAAATGGAGAAGCGCCGGGAGGACAACCCAAACCTTTTTGGCTACAGCTGTAAGCTAAATCAACTCCCCAGTCATCCAGAAATAGGGGTACGCCACCCAAACTAGTGACACTATCAACTAATAGCAAACAATTGAATTCCCGACATAATTCCCCCACGCCTTCCAAAGGTTGACGCGCACCGGTGGATGTTTCCGCATGAACTAAAGCTAAAATAGCTGGACGATGAGTTTGTAAAGCGGTGCGGAGTTCCTCAATACCGAAAACTTGTCCCCAAGGTTTGCTAATAATTCGCACATCAGCACCGTATCGTCCCGCCATATCAACTAAGCGGTTGCCGAAGTATCCGGTTACACCCACTAACACGACATCTCGTGGTGTAACGGAATTGGCAATCGTTGCTTCCATTGCTGCCGAACCCGTACCGCTAACCGCAATGGTGAGGGGGTTTTCCGTCTGCCAAACATAGCGTAGTAAGGTTTGAATCTCATCCATCAACGCCAGAAATGCGGGGTCGAGGTGTCCGACTGGCGAAGTATTCATCGCCTCAAGTACGGCAGGATGGGCATTGGATGGGCCGGGGCCAAGCAGCAGGCGAGTGGGTATTTCTAAGGGTTTGAGGGAAAGTCGATTGTTGTTGTTAATGGAGATGGTAGCTGTCATTTAATGGAAACCTGAAATTTGCAGGAGATTTTCACGAAGATTCATTAACTGTATCAAAAGATGGTTATTTGGGCATAGGGAATCGCGTATCGGACATAATTAATATGCAAATTACATTTTTGTTGGCAAGGTGAAAAATTTCTACAGCAAATCGCCAACAGAAATTTTGATTATTTTTTAGATTTTTATTGAGTGTATTTCTCTTAAATAGAAGTGAAAGCAAAATCAAATGATATTGTATATAAGTTGAATATAGCGATCCTAAATGAATTGCGAACAACTAAACCCCACCCAACCCTCCCCTTGGTAAGGGGAGGGCTAGGGTGGGGTTGATTACTTAAATAGGATCGCTATATTTTCTTAATGATTGCGGTATAAAGAAACCGGGTTTCTGGGTTATACATCATCGAACAATCGTTTAAATTGTTCGTTCATAAACCCAGATTTTCAGGTCTGGTTGAGAATGGTGTCAGGTATGATTTGTTTAATTTTTGGCAGCCCGTAAATTATCTGTTTCCTTAAGTATCCCGCTCGATTGTTGATAGTTTTTTTATCTTCCGAATAAGCGATTGAGCAAAGTAGAGAGACCATTAATAACGAACAAAAAAGAACCAGCGAGGAAAAGGTTCTCTCGTAATTCTCGTTTACTCATATATCTGGGAGAGCCTCTTCCGCCTGCGCGATCGCGTTCTAAATCGTAAATCACTTTTTCTGCATACCAACGCTCGGATTTACCGGGATACCGTTCTTTGGCGTGAGCCAGCAGCCGTTTGGCTAAGGATTTGTTTCCTTTCACGGCTGCTAGTAAATGTCGATCGATCCCTTCCCTATCCTTGGCGTCACGCCAGATACCATAAATTACGAGACTGATGACTATCAGTAGCACGATCGGTAAGCCAGGATTCATAGCTGACCTCGGTGGTAGATGCCGCTATTTTAAGCACTGGTTTTTTGCTTTGCCAAGATATCAATATTGTTATGTATCAAAACTAAACATCGATCGGAGTAAGGCTAGAGCTAGGATTAAAGATCGCACTAATCACTCAATAATAGGCAATTTAGTGAATTTAATTGCCTAGACTCCCACTTTCTACCGTATTTATCGGTTTCATCCAGCCTTGCGTATGAAGTCGCTCCCAAGTTTACAAACTCTAAGGTGGCGATATCGTCATAAAATTCCGCATAAGCCATAACTGCATGACCATCAGTAAATACAAAATCTATATTTTCAGCTTCTATTGCTTCAGCTTCCGCAATGTTCCATGAAAAAACGAAGGTAAGTTTGTAGGGGCGGGTTTAGTTATATTGCTTGATATACAACCGTTTTACTCGCTTATCTTACCCGCCTTGCCCATATGCGTTTCTTCATACCATCCTACTTAGTTAGATTAGGCTGCAAAAGCAATCAGGATTAGCGAAGTAATTAGTAGTAAAGCAACTCCACCCTGAAGGGCATAGCGACGTTGCTGCTCTGGTGAGGGGTACTCGCTGTATGACATTTTTGGCTCGATGGCGTAGTTGTTGAGGATTCCTTCTTCGTTGGTGGTATACATCGCTCTTTTTCCTTTTTGTTTCTTATGTAAATCAATGTAACGCAATGTTAAGGAATGTAAATGTGACTTGACGCAATGGCTGAAGTGATGTTAGTCACACCAAGTAGTTAAGGAAGGATTTGGTGATGGGAAATGTGCGATCGCAAATCTGGCATTTTTCTCAATAAGACTTGAGAAACCGGGCTTGGAGACTTTGGTGCAAGATGTGAGCGATAAGTGCTACGCACAGACTACGCCAACGCATTTTTGATTTGGCGATCCATATAATATGGTGTGACTGCCATCACCATTAACGATCGAGTACAATCACCAATCTCTCTCGGTATTATCACCTTTGCCAATCCAGTACAATCACCCATCAACCAAGGAATCCAGGAGATTATAAAAGTGTCGAGTTCCCAAGCTTCCCCATGTCTCCAGTTAACCTCCTCCCCGGCGCAATCAACGAACTAATCGCTACCGTTTCCGATACCCACCGCCTCACCAAAGCCGATCGCTACGGTATGATGGCTGCCATTCTCGACGAATCTATCAGCGATGAAGAACGGGGTTGTCTCGATCGTTTGATTCGTTCTTTAGTCAAAGGACGAATTCAAGTTGCTGATGAACTATCGATCGTGATGTAACTAGCAATCTTTTTCAACGGAACTCGACACTCCCTATTTAAATTTGAACCGATACCCGATTACTTCAGCCTCGCCAAGGGCTGTTTTTTTTGAAATCTTGCATGACGGCGTAGCCTTAAAACAACTGTTTAGATGCTTGTCCAAAGGTGGCGCGTTCGTTGAGATGTGGGAAAGGCTGGTCAGGAACGGGTACATCAAGGAACTGACACAATGGTTGCCAACCCTCTTTAACTTGGTAAACTAACAACCGCTCTGATGGCACAACGCGCTTGACTTGTTCGATGTGTTGATGAAAAATCTCGTGAGCCAATTGCTTATCTTCAAATTTCCCTTGAAAATCCTTCTGCCAAACATCTCGATCTGCCATCCGAAATACCCGAATTAGCTGTCGCAATCTTGGGGAAAAGGGAAGCATAAAAGCTAGCTTTAACTTCTGCCAACTTGTTGGCCCTGCTTTGTAGATGGTATCCAAAGTACTCTCATACCAATTATCGGCATCTCGAATACTCAACAGCACTTTGGCATCTGGATAGTGCTGCATCAATTGCTGGTAATAACGGTAACCAGGAAAATCAACGATCGCTTGGTAACCATCAAACAAAGCATCCCAATTGACGGGTTTGCCATCACTGGCATCTTCCCAGAAGGTTACATCAGATGGGCGTTGGAGCAGTTCTATCATGTGGTAACACTTGTTAAAACCGAGTTCTTCTAAAGCAGCTTTTAGAGATGAAGTTCCCGTTCTTCCAAAACCCGCACCGATTACTTTAATTGTCATAGCTTCCTCTATATCTTATTTGCATTAATGGCCAATGCACATCACCTTCTACATAAATAACGTCATTTGCTTGGTTATTCAGCAAATTTGTATTATAAGGGTCGCTCAAAAACAGCTTACTATTATCAATTAGCTGGTAAGCAATTTCCATTAAGATAACATCAGCAGGCGTTAGATAGCGGTTGACAGAGTTAGATAATATCGAAATTATTTGCGGTGCAATTCGTGAATAGGCTGCTTTTATGTTTGATCCGGAAGCTAATATTTTATTTAGTTCTAATATCGATGATCGCAGTGGTATACCTACTTATAAACGAGTCCCAGTTTGTTTATATGTTAAGTAGTCTAGAGACATAAAACAATTTCAGAAAACGACAACCCTTAAAGGATTATTGTTTTTGCAACACCTCATTACCTAAGTATAAAAGAGTTAGATTAAGGTGATTACTACTGTGCTTGGATTTCACTCAGTAACATTTCGTCAGAGTAGGATGTTTCCCATTGACCCTTAAGTTTGAGCCGCACTGACTTTGCCCCACCACTGGGCGTGCAGACTACCCAGTAACTATCCTCTTCGCCTTTCACCTTAGCTGCATCTTGAGTTTCTTCCAAGTCGGAAAGCCCTGAATAAGCTTGAACGCATTTCCAGGTAATTCCATTGCGATCGGTAATCTCTCTTTCCATGACTATTCTCCACAATTCGACTGTGTTAAATACTGTTTGCAGCCCAAGTAATGATGCCCAGCATCGCCACACCTAAGATAATTTCTTTTCGCTCAGAACACCAAAGGCGCAGACTATGCCACAGGTAAGTAAAAGCCTCTCGACGCGCTTGGCCGAGTTCTTTCATTAACAATTGCACCTTAGCATCCACTTCTTCAATGGAAACTTCGCCTCTATTGTAAGCAGCTTCTAACTGGTCTAACTTGCGCCAGTAATCTTTGGTGGCTTCTTGAAGATCGAGCATGGCTTGTTTACAGAAATCTTTCTATTTATAAAGTTATGTAAACAAGGTAACGAATTTAACTGAGCGATTTAGTCTATACACGGGCAGAAGAGAGGTCTGTAAATAGACAGAATGTTGCTTTTTTGCCTGTCGCTGTTTTGTATGTCTGAATGAGTACCGTAGGTTAGCTTTGATGTAGTTCTCTGGTAGAAGGGTGCGATCGAAAGTAGTTGGATAAAAATATCTTTAATATGGCTAACTAAAATCTAGTTCTTCTGTACCTCATAACAGCAGAAACCGTTGTATAATATACGACTTTATTCAGTTTCCTCGTTTCCAGCAATGGAGCATAGAGGAGTTACATATATTTGTTTTGTTTGTAAATGTTGAACTCTTACATTCTCATCGTTTACAAAAGCAATAAATTTCACTTTGGATTTGACAATTTTACCGCGTGGTGTAATTGTTGTTTGTATTAATATTTCACCACGCTTAAATCCAAATTTTCCTGTTATATCATCGAAATGAGATAAATTGTTACGTTGATATAGCACTCGTTTTAATTCTTCTTCTTTAACTTCTACAGAACTTACTATAGTTTCACTTTCACTTTCTGCAAATCCAACTACACCTGGGATAGTTTTGCAACATAAATTTATTACCTTAAGTAAAATACCAAATGTCTTATGATATGTCCTTCGGGAAAGTATATTCTTTATTTCCAAAAGTACATAACTATGATTATGTGAATCTATTCTCTTAGATAGTTCACTATATGAATAAGGATATGCAATATCTGTAATTACATCTGATAATCTAAATTTATTATCAATGTAAGCATACGTTTGCAACTGTACACGATTAGGTAGTAAATTATTTTTGATTGCGGTAGCCAAATCAGCAATAATTTTAAATTCCATACCACGTCTTACATATAAACAGTACCATCCATCACGTAAATATAGCGCCTCATTTTCCTGTCCTATTATTGTTGCATCTGATTTGGCGTTTTCATTTAATATTTGTTGTTTTATAGGGGTATTTATTCTTACATTCGATTTTCTATTTTTATTAAATTCTACTATGCTTTCTAATTTAGAAATAAACCGAATTCCAGCAGAATCTACCTTATAAATATCGCCATAATCTTGTCTTAATTGGTATATAGATATACCCAATTGACGAGCTACTGCGTCTTCAGTTGCACCATAAAAGCCCAAACTACCAAAGGTTATTCCTTTTATCTTTCTAACAGCACCCATAAGAATCATACGTTTTTGTTCAGCCTGATTGTTGTCATGTAAAAGATAATTGATAACTCGTCGTCTATCTTTCTCTGTTTGCCAATGAGTTTCCCAGCATGAATGTATTTCCCAAGGATATCCCAAGCTATCAAACAAAACTGAATCGCCATATCCGTTAGTGTGGTAAAATACAAAAGCTCCGCACCACCAACATTGAGTAGGATATGTTTCACTCCTTTCGTAATCATTTTCATCTGATGCTGCTTTTGAAGGTGAACTAAATAAACTTGTATAAATTCCCCTACCATTTCCTCCACCCCTACCACGCCAGCCGCAGTTACATCCTGGTGGATGGTTCCAAGCATTACACATATAGTTATTCTAACTATGGTTATTTTTAATTATCCCAAAATTAAAAGTCGAAACCATCGGACATATTGTGATTATCATCACTAAAAGCGAGGATTTAAATCACAGCGTTAAGTAATAGTTTGTTTTGCTTTTTATTGTTTATTTTCCTTTCTAAAAATTTTGAACAATAACTATTAGGTGATATTCTCTAATAAGTACATTGACAGCTTGCTTTAAGCACCTAGCTGGGCTTTCTGATGACTACTTATATTTATAAGGAGTACCAGTTTGCTACAAAAGCACCCCAGACTCGGTATTATTCTGCTTGGGTTAGCTAGTTGCGTTACGTTTGGCATACCTAGTCAGAATTATTCCCCTGTCAGTTTAGGAGTTCCATTAGACGCTTTAGTAAAAGTTGTTGGTGTATGCCTAATCGGGAAAAACGGTAATAAGTCATCCAAAGCAGAGGAGGAAACCCAAAGCCGGACAATTAAATAGAAAGTTCCAGATATTACTATAGGTACTTTTAACCTAGACTAGGTGCAATCAGCCAGTGAGCTATCACTGGCTTTTTTGTGACTATATTACTGATGACAAACTTACCAATGGTCTTTTTATAATAACATTGATGAGTCTTTGAAAAAAATTAATCCATTGAATAAATAAATTAATTCGACCTAATAAAGAGTGACAAGAAATTACTTAATATTACCAACAAATTTTAGTACAGTTTTCTGTTTCTTTGGAAGCTTTCTGAGAAGTGCTTTTTAGTTGCATAGCTTTGACTATCTACAGTAGCGCTTTACTTGCGTGATAGTCAGATGATAGTCAATAGTCAATATGCAAACAAAAAAATTAACTCCAGAGATAGTCTAATCTCTAGAGTTAATCTTTGTCTTCATCTGCCAGTAGGGTTTCTGGCTGTTTTCTTAGATATCGGAGCGGCGGGATTCGAACCCACGACCCCTACTACCCCAAAGTAGTGCGCTACCAAGCTGCGCTACGCCCCGATTTCGATGCTTTACTAATATAGCACATCTAAATAGATTGGCAACTAGAAAACTTGTAAAACTTGGACTGCTTGCAGCAAGCCCGGTACGGCAGTGGGAGGCCAAGTGCCTTCGCAGCGACGGCATCGGTTTACAATCAAGTGGAGACTGTAGGAGTGGGGATAGCCTTCTACTTCCATCCAAAGTAAATCGCTTTCAGCTTCGCAAGCAATCTTCTCTTCATCCATTAATTCGTTGGCAATTTCTTTCATGCTTCGCGCCAGTTGAGTCAACAAGCGGCAAAAGTCATTTAATTCTGCTTCTGTTAGTTCAAATCCCCAACGATCCCCACCGACTAATCCTTTAAATTCAGTGGCGTTGGGGTTCCAACCGATGCGCCATCCCTCTCCATTTTTGATCAGACGTTCCATTATGCTGATTTTAGATATTCGATTTTAGATTTTAGATTGAGGAGTGGCGCAGGGGTGTAGGGGGAAAGGGGCAGGGGGCAGGGGACAGGAGGCAGGGGGAAAGGTAAAAGGTAAAACTTTTCTTAAGCGTATCCTCATCTCCCCATCCCCCCATTCCCCCATCTCCCCATCAAGGCATGAGTAATCTAGCATCTCCCGGTTGAGGTAAGCGTGGGGGTGTGTAAGGATTCGATCGCACTGGTGATGGTTGTGCTGGTGAAGTGCTGGGTGTGGGAGTTGGTTGAGGTTGGGCGGCGACGTTGGGGTTAAAAATACCGACGATCGCATTTACTAAAGCATCCCTTTGGGATCTGGTGAGGCGAGTAATGGCAGCGCGATCGCGTTCCATCGGATTTTGTCGCAAACTATCATAACCGGGATAGGAGCCTTCATTCATCAAATCGTGCGCCCCTAAATAATCTGCGATCGTTAATTTCCAATCCAATCGATACATCGGAGGACGCCCTTTTACATAAAGGTGATACCGAATTAACCGACTTACCAGGGTGTTATCGGTTGCTGGTTGCCCGTTTTCCTTACTAACATATTCATTCTCCAGGGGCAACTCTGGCAATTGCTGATAAACCTGCCGCCAAACGTCTTGGGGTCGCAATTGTTGTGCTTGAGCAGGTGCATCGACTAGGCTAAAGAAATTACCAAAACCCGAACCAAAAATGATTAAACCAGTTATGGTGAGAACTGTAGCCGTAAAAATTAGTTTACTGGACATACCCTAAAGCCTTTATTTCCCACCTAAAGTAAGAAAATCGAGAGAAAATTTTATTCACAAAAAAGGATAGTTCACGATTCATTTGCTAATTACCAACTATGAATCATGAACTATGAACCAACAGATTTAATGGGATCTTCCGTACATAGCGCGAAAGGCTTTCTCAGATTCACCAGAATCATTAGAATATCAACATTTCCCATACCCGATGCCCGATGCCTACAAAGATTCCTTATTCTCCGATAATCTCTGGTTGCGTTAACTCATCGGACATTTCGATGATGGCGCGGATTACGGGTTTCATCATCGGATCGTCGATGTTATCAAAATCTTCATAGCGGCGACGTTTTGCACGATTGGCAACCTGAACCGTAATCCTATAGCGATTCGAGGCAGCACTGATTAAATCTTCCGCCCGATACATGATTTGAGTTTGAGTTGTCTCGAATTTGGAACGCTTGTACATAGAATTTGGGTTTTACAGGTCAATTCCCAGTTTACCAGTCAGTTCCAAGAGCCGTGTGATCTGGCTTGAGAATCCCGATCGCACAAGGGAAGAAGTGCTAAATAGCTACAAATCGAACACTTCTTTCTGTAGATATTGTGTAGATTCTTCTCAATATGTCAAGATTTAAAAACTATTCACTTTTCGTAAGTATGAAGACCTATGCCAACATTGGTAGTTCCTGCTCCTGCACAGTTCCACCAAGTAAAGAGCCATCCCATGAAGATTGTAGCGCTGGGAGATAGCTTAGTCTATGGATATGGGGATCATGAAGGTGGGGGCTGGGTAGAAAGACTGCGCCGCCAATGGATGTTACCTGCTAGTCCCGGTCACGTACTTTATAATTTGGGAGTGCGGGGAGATGGCGTCAAGCAGGTAGGGCAAAGGTTAGAACAGGAATTCCGGCATCGGGGCGAACTGCGAAATCGAGTACCGGATGCGATCGTGCTTTCAGTTGGCGTGAATGATTCGGCACGTTTGGGACGTTCCAACGGACGCAACTACACGGATTTCGATACTTTTCAACTAGAAATCGCGGCTTTACTCGAACAAGCGCAACAGCTTTGTGCGGTGCTGTTTGTGGGTATGGTGCCGGTGGATGAAAGCAAAATGCCGTTTTTAGATTGTTTTTATTACGATCGCGCTGACCAATATCGCTATAAAGAAGCAACTAAACTAGCTTGTCAGATGCGAAATATTCCTTATTTGGATATCTTCGATCTATGGATAAATCGCGGTGAAGATTGGATACTCAAACGCCTTACCGAAGATGGACTTCACCCCAATGTAGCCGGCTATCAATCTTTACTGCAAGACGTGCTCAACTGGCAAGAAATGAGCAATTTAATCGGTATTAAATTAGGAACAGCTAGCAACCATTCAACTGTAAGACTTTAACTTATCAGGACTTACGCAAAGTTACGAGAAATCAAGCTTTGTAGGGGCGGGTTTTGCAGTCAGGTTATCTGTTAAATGCTTAATTTATCAGCTAAACCCGCCCCTACCCATCTCATCAGGTGCGTAAGTCCTAATTATAATTTTTATTTCTTCCCGCTTTGTAAATAAAGCCTGATAAGGATAAATTGGCATAGTATCTCCTAAAGGGTACTCCCAACCATGATTGTGTTTTTTCAAGAATTCAAGAATATTTATAATTTTACTACGGTCTTCAATAATCACCAAAATAGTCTCATTTTCATCATTGTATACAGTTATCCTATCTATTTCATTTGGTTTGGGAATTATTAAATTAGGGGCAGACAGTTCAAAGCAACTTGAAAGAAAAAAACACATAACTACAATTGCGAATGTCGATAATATTTTCATTTTTCCTTTTTCACTTTTCAGGACTATTTGACCTAATAGCAACATACAAAACTGAGCCGTTATGACCCGTAAGAGTGCGATCGTTCCGATTTGTATTCAAGTTCCAAAGCTTAATTGCTCTGTTTCTAAACGTTCCCGCGCTGATTGGAGAAAGTCTTGCCAAACTTGTTGAAATTCAGCATCTGGGTCTGGTAGATTTTCGGCATCTAAGTGTTCAAACTGCTGTTTTGCGTTTGCTTTACTTGTTAAATTAGTATTTACCAATGTTATAAATAGCAGCAATTCTTCAGGAGGGTAATCGGATGCTTGACAAATAGCACGAATTTTTTGCTCTCCAATAGTATCCAGCAATTCTTTGAGTTTCGTAAATGAGAAGTTCGCTTCCAATCCGAATGTACCAGCTATTTTCAAATGTTGGATGTGAAGCAATAAAGCTTCTTGTAAATGGCCTCGATCTTCGTAATTTTGTGCCATTTTACGAACAACCCCAGAAGCAATGTTTTTCTGCCAAATCAATCGATTTTGCATCCATGAATCGCTGTCAATACTTTCTGATTTGGAGTTAAAAGGATAAAAGGTAAGGGTAAGCTCTTGAGGGGCTGGACGCATTGACTCTGGAAGCAGTTCATAAGACCTCGTTCCCAGGCAAAAATCACGTATAAACTCGTAAAAATTTCTACCGATTTTATGAATATCGCCAGCAAAACAGTCACTATTTGCTATATAAATATCGTAACTATCATCTGATTTGCTATAGCTACTGAGATCCCAAAAAACTATATCAGAACTGGGATTATCCCCAAACATAAAAGCAAATTCAAGTAATTTTTTTAGAGATTCCACATCCATAATCTTTCCATGACTGGGGTCGGGAAAGTTATTTACATCATCTTTAACGGAGTTTATGAATAAATTAGACATATAAATATTGGGACAGTAAATTCTCATATAATCACCGAACATACCTGTCCCAAATACTTGACAAAATTCCTTGTATTGTTCAGGTAAAATAATGCCTGTTTCCAATTCAAATAATTTAAGTTGTTCTGGCTGCCAAATTTCTTGGCTTTCATCGCTTTCAAACACTTTTAATTGTGCGAGTAACGCTTGCCAGTTTTCGAGCATAAAATTTGCCAAGTAACACTAGGAGCGATGTCAGATTGCAAATAGCTAGATTTCCAGTGGTGGTGGAATACCCGGTAAAAGAATACATCCCATCCTTTCCCCCTTCCCCTTTCCCTTTTAACCGAGCAGTATTGCCCCTACAATCAGAATCACCTAGTATAAGTCCGTTGCAACAAAACTTGATATTACCGATCTTGCCTTCATTCCCTTTCCCTTTCCCTTTCCCCCTTCCCTATCTTCAGGGACAGCCTAAACTTTCTCTAGTGGAAACTCCGGTGACTGGATTTACACCATCTGCCCGTTTGCACATTTGTCGCACTTCATAGCGATCGACTAACGCATTGGTAAAGTCAGCCCCAGCGATCGCTGCACCATCAAATCTAGCACCAGTCGTCAGCGCTTCTTTAAAAATCACGTTGGTTAAGTTTGCATTAGTAAAATTTACTTGGTCTACAAAAGCACCAGTGAGATTTGCACCTTCCAGATTGGCATCGAGTAAAACTGCCTGTGTCAAAATCGAATTAGTCAAGTCAGAACCCGCCAAGGTTGCCCCTCGCATTTCCGCTGCCGCAAACACGACACCCTGTAAATCTGTATGGGAAAAATCGCGATACTCCAAATTAGTTTTCGTGTAATTAATTGTCTTCGTTTGTGCTAAAGCAACTGGAGTTGCACATAGCATTATCCACAAAAACGCAATCACTAAAGCGACTATTAGGGTAATTAACCATCGCAAAATATTTGTCAAGTTTTTTGGTTTAGAGATTGGTAAAAACATCATAAATAGTCTTTTTGAACTCGATCGAATCTCAAAAGGTTAGTAATTATATGTTAATATTAGTTATTCATCGTTTATAGCTATTTTCATCAACAATATCGATATTCGCACATTAATATCTAGATGAACTCCCACTCCGAGATGAGATAATGGTTGCGATCGTTCAAACATCAGTCCCACCACTGTCAATTACCTGGCCGATTTTGCCAGATGATTTT
The DNA here is from genome assembly GCA_036703985.1 of Leptolyngbyaceae cyanobacterium. Classification (GTDB taxonomy): domain Bacteria; phylum Cyanobacteriota; class Cyanobacteriia; order Cyanobacteriales; family Aerosakkonemataceae; genus DATNQN01. The sequence continues at coordinate 116,366 of DATNQN010000108.1, read as the reverse complement.
ATTTTGCCAGACGATCCCGTGGAAAATACCGACCAACCTTTACTTGCATCTGCACTGCGTCAGCCCTTGATGGCATTTCCGGAAATCTGCCAAAATGCGCTGATCGTATCTAATTTTGCCTTATGCGCGGCAATTGAAGAAGAAATTATCTGTAAAGCGCCGGATTGGATGTACGTGCGTCCCGTAGAACCTTGGCAGTCAACGCAACCTCGGCGCAGCTACACTCCCCATACCCAAGGAACTGTTCCCCAAGTAGTGATGGAATTCCTTTCTGCTACTTACGGGGAAGAGTATTCAGTCGAGTCTACGGAAAAAATCGGTAAGTGGTTTTTTTACGAACAGGTGATTAAAGTCCCCCGATACGTAATTTTTCGGCCAAATACGGGACGGCTGGAAGTTTACGGTTTAGAATCGGAACGTTACGAACGACTAACTCCCGATGATTCCGGACGTTATAGTATTCCCGGATTAGATTTATTTTTGGGTGTCTGGGAAGGAACGCACGAGGGAAGGACGGGTTACTGGTTGCGCTGGTGGGATACCCAAGGAAATATGTTACTCTGGCCGGAGGAACGAGAAGGATTGGAACGCCAACGGGCTGAACAAGAACGCCAACGGGCTGAACAGGCGGAGGCTTTGTTAGAACAGGAACGATCGCGATCGCAATCTTTACTCGATCGATTGCGAGAAATGGGCATCGATCCGGATACTCTTTGATATTTAATAAAGTGGGGGATAATTTTGTTCTCCCCCGCTACCTACTACCTAATTCACAAATTCTATTTTCCCTTCTACATAGCGTCCTTCCCGTCCGCCTAAAGGTGATTTTTCTGATTTATACGATGCGAATTCATACACCTTCATGGCTTTCGTATCTACTACTTGACTAATAGTTACTCCGTCTTCCTCAATCCAGCTAACGAAATGTTGGTAATCGTTTAATTTTTTGTAACTCATTTTTGCATCAGCTTCTTTCGGTGTCGCCCCAGGAGTTACGTTTTTCCAATGCAGCTTTTCAGGAGTAAGGTATGCAATTTCTACCTGCCACTGTTCAGAATAAATTTTGATTTTCTTACCGATCAATTCTCCATTTGATGCCGAGTTGTTTTCTCCAGAAGGAGAAGGTTGGGTTGCTACTGCAACGGCACTAGGACTATTGTTTGGCTGCGTAGTGCTACTGACATTGCTGCACCCCATTAGTAAAATTAATATTCCAAACAAAGTTACTAATTTTTTCATACTATTCAACGCGCTTTTAAGGAAAACAATAATTATTATATAATTAATTTTTTGAAAACTATTTTGGCTTATTTTTTCTTAATAAATTACTTTATCACTATTAACTAACAATAGGGAATCATGCAGTAGTGTTTTTTGATATTCACTTAAATTGTTAATTTAGTTATGATGATTTGCGCTTTCCTTTCATAGAAGTTAAACCCATTTCACCGCGCATTCGATCGAGTTCTACCTCGATTGGCGAATCAACAGCAGATGGTGTAATTAATGCGGGTTTATTAATGTTAGAATAGGTGGAAATCATTCGACGTTTAAATAAATTTTCGACTTGGTAAATCACAGCAGCGTAAATAATCCAAATTACGCTCAATGCAATTAATACTTTTTGTTCATCTTCTGGATTGTAGTTATAGAGTAAGTTTTGATAAAGAAAATTTGATAAAGGAATGAAAACAACTGCTATACCCAGAGTCGTAGCTGATACTGCCAGCGTAGCTAAATAGATGACCAGCCAGCCATAAAAACCTTCCCACCAACTGATTAATCCTGGTAATAATCCTTGATGTTTGGCAATTTCCGGTGCTTGAATGGATGGCATGAAGCGCCCGAGAAAAAGATGTAGGATGTGGTGCGCGATCGCAAATATGACGATCGGTGACAGCAATCCTAATATAATAAAGAAAATAAACGGTTCCGGGCTATCTGCTACTCTGGCTAAAAAGTAGCCTACTTGTCCGCTAGTCCTAATCGAAAACCCAATTATTGATAAAAACCCAAAGACAACTACGGCTTTTAACCAGGAAGTTGGATAAGGAAACCATACTGGCCAAAAATTAGACTTTGTTTGCTTCTCCTCTTGATTAGCTTCTTCCTTATTCTGTTGATTAACTTCTTGATTAACCCGTGTAATACTGCTTTCGCTGGCCAGTTCTTGGATGGGATTATTTAAAATAATGGAATCTCTCCAAGCAGCGGAACTTTGCCCTTTTTGCCTGCCATATATTTTGACAATTTTAATTGATTCGATTGCCAACTTGAGCATCAGTTGGTGAATAAATTTAACCGATGATTGTTGTGGTGGGACTTGTGTTGACTCCAGAAGCACGCGCAGACAATTGTCCTTGATATCAGCTTGGGCAATAATATCTTTATCTTGCAGAAGATAATTAATCGCAGAAGCGATCGATTTGGCATCTCCCTGCTTAGCAAGTTCCAGGATATTCGATTGAACCATAACTTAAAATAAATTGAATGTGATTATACAATTTCTTTAAACCTGGAACAAATCTTGCTCCCTGCCAACAAAATTGGCAAATTTTTATTTAAATTATTATTATACCTCCTTTGGTAGAAGCATTAAACCGTATTTTCACTCATGCTTGATGTGACCCATCCACAGAAAGGTGATGCAGGTATCAGATTGCATCACCCTTTCATAGTGTTTGACATTAAAATTTAGTGAGAGAATCCAGCCAATCTTCACCTACGCGCAAAGTTAAGTCTGATTCGATATCACCAATAGATGCTGCTTCAATGTTTCCCAAACCTAAGGCAGCTTTTAAATTTTCGGCGGCTTGTAAATCGCCTTGTTGGACGATAATTTGAGTTTTATGTTCGCGATCCGGCCAATCTTTAACTAAGTAAATATTGCGGAAACCTTGGGCTTTCAAATAATCAGCTACTCGACGACTCATGTTAGGTTCGCCGGAAGCATTTTGGATGGCAATCCGAGGTGAATGTTCGGTACGTTCGGTATTTTTAGCAATCTTTTGGGGAACTACTCCAAAGTAATTTTCCATTATGCGATCGCGTCCAGTCTTATCCATAATCCAGTAACTAGCCACGTACTCTTTCGGCTGACTGAAACGACCGGGTAACATCACCATTTGTACGTCAGTTTTATCCAACTTGAGGGCAAAATTGGCTAACGCTAACATTTCTTCTAAATCAATATTAGTGTCAACGTACCTTTGCATGATTCGCATCAATTGAGGTAAGCGAGGTAACGTGGTGGGACTAGTTAACCGTTCTCGCAATGCTTTAATTAAAGCTTGCTGTCGTTGCACTCTGCCAATATCACCATTTTCATCATGGCGGAAACGGGCAAATTGTTCCGCTTGTTCGCCATTTAAAACTTGCCAGCCTGGTTCTAAATTTATGTTTAAATGTTGAGTATTATCTACATATTCCATTTTGGAGGGAACGAAAACTTCTATTCCGCCCACTAAATCTACTAATTCTTTAAAAGCATCGGTAGTTACTCGCACGTATCTATCAACTGGCACTTCATTGAGAGTGTTGCTGACAATTTTAGCTGCTAAAGCAGGGCCTCCATCAGCATTAGCTTGGTTAATTTTCTTGATACTTAATTCTGAATTTTCGACGCGAGTATCTCGTGGAATAGAAAGAATTTTAACCGAATTATCTTCGGGATTAATTCGTACTAATAACATGGTATCGCTGCGACCGTTCATAGTGGCGGGAGAATCTTGGGGCACATCAAGAACTCGGTCGATTCCCATCACCAAAATGTTAACTGGTCGCGTTAAGCGGTAAATATTAGCGTTTCGCCATAAATCTTGGATCGACCAACTTTGATTTTGCGATATTTGTTGTGATAATGGTGTCAACAGCGCGATCGTTGCCCCGACAGTAGCAGACACAACTGTGGTAGCGACTAATGCCCCACCCCAAAGTAACCATTTGCCAATGGGAAGACGTTTAATTGGTAATGGTAAACGAATGGTTTGAGTAGAGAGAGATAAAAAATCTGGCCCAGAATGGGGTTGGGATTTTGGCGAAAAACTCGCAGGTTGAGAATCTGGCCCACTTTTGAGGGGTTCTATTCCGTCTAACACTGGTTACACTCCGATCACACCTAAAACATTCAGCTTGCGTGTTTTGTTCTACACACAAGTCATCGCAGATTATAACTTGTGCTTCTCGATCGCAAAATCAGGATTTTTACAATTTGGCGGAAATTTAGTGAGACGATGGGGGAAAGGGAAAGGGAAAGGGGAAATTTAGTGACTCCTGAATTCCAACTGCTGACTTCTGACTCCTGACTTCTGAATTCTGACTCCTGAATTCTGAATTCATCCTTCAGAGAAACCTTGTAGGATAAGGCGAGAAGAGATAGAGATAATTTATGAGTAACTCTTTGATACCTGTTATTCTGGCTGGTGGGAAAGGAGAAAGATTTTGGCCCCTGAGTCGTAAAGAGCGACCGAAGCAATTTTTAAGTTTAGATGGTAGTGGTAGGAGTCTGCTGCAAGCAACGTCAGACCGACTTTTGGCGCTGGCGGGAGTGTGGGAGAAGTTGTGGGTGTGTACTTCCAATCAGTTGGCGGAGGGAGTACGATCGCAATTACCCGAATTGCCGAATGAAAATTTGTTGGTAGAACCGGAAGGGCGGGACACTGGGCCAGCGGTAGCTTGGGCTACTCTGGAAATTGCCAGACGCTATGGAGAAAATTGCGTTGTGGGATTTTTCCCGGCGGATCATTGGATTGCGGACGAGTCAGCTTATATCCGAACTTTGCAAGCGGCTACGCAACTCGCCACGGAGAAGGATGCCATTGTTACTTTGGGTATTAAACCCAGTTATGGGTCTACTGGTTATGGTTATATCGAACAAGGGGAAGAAGTTGGTACGTTTGGAGAACTTCCTGCTTATCGGGTAAGTCGTTTTACGGAAAAACCCGATCGCGAAACTGCACAAGAGTTTTTAGCGACGGGACGTTTTAGCTGGAATAGCGGTATGTTCGTGTTTCGCGCTGGGGTAGTTTTAAATGAACTCCGCATTCACGCGCCGGAAATTATCAATCCTTTGCTAGAAAAGGATGTGGTTGCTTATTCTCAATTGCCGAAAAAGAGTATCGATTACGCTTTGATGGAGAAAACTAATTTGGCGTATGTGATACCCGCATCTTTTGGCTGGGATGATTTGGGTGATTGGAATGCGATCGAACGTTTGCTAAAAGGAGATCAACCGAACGTGGAGTTAGCTACCCACGTCGGGATGGATACCCAAGGAACAATTCTTTATGCTGGCGATGAGTCTGAGGTGATTGTTACGATCGGTTTGGAGGATGTGGTAGTGGTACGCGATCGCAACGTTACCCTAATCGTGAAAAAAGACCGCACGCAGGAAATCAAACAAGTACTCAAAAAACTACAAGACGATCCCAAATTCTCTAACTTGTTGTAAAAACTAAAACCCTTGACAGATGGAAGAGCATGACTCAGTTTGATACAACTTAACCGTACCTTTTTTTGCTTGGTGGCTGTTATGCAAACCAGCACATTTGAATCCGTAGCCCAGGTAACACTAATTAATTGCATTAGCGGTTATCAAAAGTATATTTCACCCAAAAAGGGTTTTGCTTGTCCCCATCGAGTATTATACGGTGGGGAATCTTGTTCGGATTATGTGAAACGCACGTTAACCGAACAAAGTTTAGTTTCAGTGGTGCAATCTTCCCTACAAAGATTCAGAAATTGCACAGCCGCCAGCAAAATTTTAACCTCAAATCAAACAAATGCTGGTTTTGGGTGCATCGTTCTTCCCTGCTGTTTACCTCTTTAGTAAATGGGATATTATATCCGAAGTTTGTAGTAAGGACTTTAGTTCTTATATGATTAAGAAGGGCAGAGGACTAAAGTCCTCACTACAAACAAATAGCTAATACTATTTTTTTAACCATGCGTCATCGATCGCAAATGACAAATAACAAATAACAATGAAAATTATGTTTTTAACTCAAAGCGTTTCTCGCCAACGAGAAATTATCGAAGTTGTATTTGGTAACGGTTGGGAATATATGCGGCGGTTGCTGACTGGTGGAAAACCAGATGCACCTCAACTACCACCCCCAGCCGTTCTTCGCAAAATATTAATAGAATTAGGGCCAGTTTATGTTAAACTAGGACAACTTTTAAGCACTCGTCCCGACTTGTTGCCAGCATCTTATATTGATGAATTATCTACTCTGCAAGATGACGTACCGCCAGTACCTTGGGTAGATATTGAAGTGGTGCTGCGACAACAATTAAAACAACCTTTAGAAGAAGTTTTTACATCTATTAATCCTAGAGCAGTTGCGGCAGGTTCGATCGCCCAAACTCATAAAGCAGTATTGGCAGATGGCAGAGAAGTAGCCTTAAAACTTCAGCGTCCCGCCATTGATATCGTGGTAGAACAAGATATTAGCTTAATTCGGGGCATTGCCGATTTAGTCGATCGCACAGATTTCGGCCATACTTATGATTTTAAAGGATTAGCTGAAGAATTTACCACTGCATTGCGCGATGAGTTGCATTTTACTAAAGAAGCCAGCTACACCGACGAACTGCGGCGAAATATGTCTACCAGCCGTTGGTTCGATCCCGAACAATTGGTAGTACCAGAAGTTCATTGGGATTTAACAACTGACAAATTGCTGGTTTTAGAATGGCTGGATGGCGTACCGCTTTTATCAGCAACTTTCACCACAGAAAGTAATGATAACAACGGCAAAGAAGCACTTTCTCCCGCTCAAAAACGGCGACAAGTTACGACTCTTTTATTCCGCGCTTTTATTCAGCAACTTTTTATTGATGGACTTTTTCATGCTGACCCCCACCCCGGCAATATTTTCTATCTAAAAGATGGGCGAGTTGCATTACTGGATTGCGGTTTGATGGGACGTTTAGACCCCCGCAGCCAGCGCATTTTAACGGAAATGATGTTGGCAATTGTGAATATGGATGCCCAACGTTGCACTCAATTAACTTTGCAACTAGCCGAATCAGCGGAAGCAACCAATTTAGCAGATTTGGAAAATGATTATGACCGAATGCTGAGAAAATATTACAATCGCAGTTTGTCAGAAATAAATTTCAGTCAAGTATTTTATGAAGTGCTGCAACTTGCTAGGGATAATAGAATTCGGTTACCCAGCAATATGGGTTTGTATGCTAAAACAATTGCTAATTTAGAAGGTGCAGGACGTACTTTCGATCCCGGAGTTAACCTGTTAGATGAAATTAAGCCTTTACTAACAGATTTATTTAGGCGACAGTTGTTAGGAGATAACCCGGTGCAAACTCTGTTGAGAACTGCGTTAGACATCAAGAGTTTGTCGCTGGAATCTCCTCGCCAAGTAGAGTTATTGTTAGAACGAATTACTTCGGAAACTTTAAAATGGAATATAACTGTGCCAGAAGTGGATGGCTTGCGCCGCAGTTTAGATGATTCGGCTAATCGATTATCATTTAGTATTGTAGTTGGTTCCCTGATTATGGGGGCAGCGATTATTTCTACTAAAGCGCAGACGAGTCAGTTATCATTTTTAAGTACTGCTTTGTTTGCGGTGGCGAGTTTTTTGGGCTTGTGGTTGATTATTAGTATTTTGCGATCGGGAAGGTTGCGATCGTAATATGGTTTGAGTGGTTAGAAACCCGGTTTCTGCTAGTATTTGTGTAGCTGCCAAATCATTTATCATAAATTTACAGACTAGTTAGCATCTATCTAGCCTCCATGCAGTTTGAATGGGACGAAGCGAAGAGATCGGAAAATATTGCCAAACATCGGATTGATTTCGCAGATGTTCCTCAGATATTTGATGGCCCAATGCTAAGTGAGCTTGATGAGCGTACTGACTATGGCGAGGATCGCTGGATCGGAATCGGCTTTTTGCAAAACGGTGTAGCGGTTGTTGTCTGGACAGAAAGGCAAGATGATATAATTCGGATCATATCAGCACGAAAGGCTAACCGATATGAGCGTCAACGATTCCAACAATACCTCTCGTACTTATTGGGCGGCGCTAGAGGCGATGAATGATGAGGATATCGATTACTCCGATATTCCACCCCTGACTGATGAGTTTTTTGAGAATGCTACGCTGAGAGTACCAGCAGGACAAGCGCGTAATTTGATTCAGCTAGATGCTGATGTGATGGCATGGTTTCGAGAGCAAAGTGCAGAGTACAGAACTACGATTAATTCGGTGTTACGGCGTTATATCGAAAGTAGTGGTGGTAAACAGGTAGTTTAACCAAAGTACGATCGCATTCTATTGACATTGATAACTAATCTATTTTCTGAGATGGGAAAAGCGCGATCGCATTTCTCCCCAAATTTACTTTTAATCTTCTATTAAAAAGGTAACATATAGTGATGGCAAGTATTTGTCCCCGGATTTTCTAATGGATCTACAATCAAAACAATAAAATTATCTTCAGGGTTGTACATATCTAAATACATCAGTACTGAATTCCACATCTCACTAGGAGCATTTTGAGATGCTTTAACACAATCTTCTTGTTCTCGATAACTTATCCGAAGCTCATCATAGGAGCTTTGTACTTCAATCAAGACAATGCCCTTGCCTAATTTCTGATAACCTTCAGTTGCTTGCTTCTTAATGTGGTTGCTTAATTGAGAAAATATCCTTTGAGCTATTGGGACAAGGTAATTGGTGAAATTTGGGCTTTGAAGAATATCCTTACTTTGAATACCTTTGATAATTGAAACACCAGGTTGCTTTCCAAAACCTTGGGCTTTTCTTCTTGCTTTTGAAAGCTTTTTTAACATAGGATGTTTATTAAATATATCAAGATATTCAGACATCATTTTCTGTTTTAATTCAATAGGTATAGTGCGAATAAGGGGTAGAAATTGCAGCATTTGTTGGTACAAAACAGTATCAGGGTGGTTGTCTCCTAAAGTCCTAAAGGCGATGTCCAAAGCTTTTTTCCAAAACGCCTCTGCTTCATCAAATCTTTCTTGATAGGAATACAATTCTGCTAAGTTATGTAAAGTAGATGCAACATCAGGATGTTCTTCGCCTAAGATTTCTATTCTTATCTGCAAAGATTCTAAATACAACGGTTCTGCCTTTGCAAGTTGTTGTTGGAAAAAGTAGAGCATCCCTAAGTTATTCAAACTGATGGCATAATCCAAATGCCTTTTACCTATTAAGTTTTCTTTTATTTCTAATGATTTTAAAAGCAACGGTTTGGCAGCTTTATAACGACCTAGTTCTGTATAAAGCAAACCCAAATCATTGAGACTAGCAGCATAGTCAAGATGATTTTCGCCTAAAAAATTTTTTCTCATCTGTAAAGCCTGCTTAAAGAATGATTCAGCTTGATCTGGAATGCCTTGCAAACTATATAGATTTCCTAGATTGCTGAGAATATAGGCTAGCTGTGGATGATTTTCACCCCAAAAGGATTTAAGTATATCTAGAGATTGAGCAAATAAATATTTAGCCTCTTCATATTTTCCTTGAAGTTTGTAAAGATGCGCTAAGTTATTTTGATAAACAGCAATACTTACGTGATTCTCGCCTAATAAATTTTTAGCAAAATCTAGGCTTTTCTTTAGTAAAAGTTCAGCTTCCGGATACCGACCTTGCTCTTGATACAAATTTCCTAGACTATTTAAAACACTAATCAATATATGAGGCTCTTTATCTTTAGCATCTTTTGTATAGGATGAATCTTTGATAGACAAATTTCCAGCGTAATTCAAATATTCTTGGTTTTGATATACTTCGACTAAATCATTAAATTCGTTATCTAAATACGAGTAAATATTTGTTTGATTTACATCATTTAAACATTTCTTTAATGTTGCTTCAGCTTCATCAAAACGATCTTGCTGTATGTAAACTAAGGCAAGCTCGTATTGAGTAACTAGCAAATAGATATGACGATCATCACTACGAGTTTTGAAAAATTCAATCAACATTTTGTAAATAGTTTCTGATTCACTATACCGTCCTTGCAATCTTAAGATTAGCGCTAACCTTTTTTGAACAAAAGCCACAAAAAGATTATCTCCCTGAAAACGATCTTGTCCCTTTTTGCGTAATTTATAACACCACTGCTCTGCAAATAAGTACAAACATTGGTTTTCATAAAAAGAAATTACAAGAGTGAAAAGATAGCCAAAGTCTGAGTTTGCCAGATAATTTGTCATTTCTTCAATGACTTCTTCAAAATGGGGAATAAGAGAAGTAATAGTTAATCTATCATTATGATTTGGCGGACTTGGTATATGTTTTGCAATTTCTACCATAAATTTTACAAAATAACATTTCAATTCTTCTGCGTCTGGTAGCGTCTCTAGCTTTTCTCGCAAAAATTCTCTGATAAGTTGATGCAGACGGTAAGTACCATAACCGCAAGGTTGTAACAAATTCATTCGGACTAGCTTATTTTTTGCTTCCTCTGTAGCTTCTATTGAGTTTGCCAGTTCTTCTAATATTTCCGGTGTAATTCCCTGCGCTTCTAATGCTTCTTTGATAACTTTTTCATCTTCTTCACTCACTACAATCTGTAATTCATTCGGTTTCCAAGGAATAGGAGCTAGTGCATACAAACTCAGATGACAGCCTAAACGCTGTGCAGTTTCATCCAAGCGTTCCCAACTCAACTCAAAAGCATCAGCAACTCCTAGTTGAGCCGTCATAGTCGGTTCTGGATTTTCCAAAGCATGATGTCTTAAGCGTTTGCGCTCCAATCGGCGCAACATTTCTGCTAAAGATAAATTTTCATCTTGCGCTAAGTAGTGCCCCACTAATTCCAAGCCTAAAGGCAAATAACCTAGCCACTTACACAGCTTTCTTGCAACCCAAGGTTCTCGTTTGAGCCTGTCTCGACCAACCAAGGACTTGAGTAGATCAAAAGCGCCTCTCGGTTTTAATACATCTAAATCCAAGCGTACAAGAGGCTTTGGAAACTTTTCCCGTGTTGTAAACAATACTTTAAAGCGAGATTCAGAGGGCAAATAAGGCTTAATTTGCTTATAATCAACAACATCATCAATAACAATTAGCACTTGACCTTCAGCCCAATGTTGCCAGCAGAATTCGACTTGGCCAGCTAATGTCAGTCCCTTGGGCAAGATCAAGTTTTGAAAATGAGTAATCGCAAATTCGACAATTTGACCGCCGATATCTCCGCGTTTTGGATATAACCAGCAAATACCACCTTTATATGTGTCTTTATGCTCTTTAGCATACTGAATAGCCAGTTCAGTTTTGCCAACACCGCCCATACCAGCGATCGCGGCAATTACAACTTGATTGTTCTGCTCTAAAAGTTGATGCAATTCCGAAAGTTGCTTACTACGCCCAACAAACTCAACAGCACCGCTATTTGGTGTATTGTTGTGATGTTTGAGAGTTGTCTGAGTTCCCAAGGCTGGATTGTCTACTACTCCTGAATATTCTGGATTTTGAGATTTTGGCTTTGAAGTAACCTGGTTCCATGCTTCGACTCCAACAATATCTGTCACTTTTAAGCCAAAAGCCTTTTCACAGATCGCAGATGCCGACTCCGGATCGACCCCACCACCGTAGAAGAAGGTCTTGAAGGTCTTCGGATCTACGCCTGCTTTATCCGCGATACGCTGCAAAGTGAGCCGCTGCCCTTCGCTGTCACGATTAGCAGCTTTGAATTCTTTAAGTATTTTCAGCCCTGCTTCAGTAGCCTGCACGCTACGGGGTTTACGTTTTTGAGCCATCTAACCAGTTAGTTCATTTGTATTGTTCTTAGATTAACCTGCTAGCAGATGTAACTGAAAGGCAAAATTGGGGAAGTTTGGGGAACTTAATTATCTTCACCAATCTACTCTGGAGAAACATAGTTCACTCTCTATAGGCTTAAATCATTAGCGTTTAAGGATTCACTCTATGAGAGCCTATCAACTTAGTCTTTTCGCAGACGACGAACTTTCTCCCATTGACAATAGCGATGATGACTCGCTACAAACTTTCGTCTACTTCCAAAGCGGCGAAATCGTGAACGAATTGGAAATGGTAATTATGGATATTCTGGAAATGGTATTAGGCGATCGCTTTCGCTACTGTCCCCAAGTCCCACTAGAAGTAATCTGTCGCCGTCCTGAAAATCGTTGGCTACCAAAAGATGACTGGCAATTTTTAGTTAGTTCCAAAGTAGACATCACCGTAATAGAACGAGGCTATCGTGCTACCCGCAAAGCCAAGTTAGTTGTCGAATGTCAATCTCACTACCATGATTTGCTAGATACACAGGTGCGCGATCGCAAAAAAGCTAAATTCCTCTCTTCTGTTGGTGTTCCCCTCATTTACGTGCGGCGAATTGGAGAAGATCATCGATTTTATCGATTCTACACTCCCAACGGACAAGCAGAAGTTATTTATAACTTAATTACTCAAGAAGGACGGACTGAATTAACAGCTTTTTTACAGGATTTGTTGTGATATTTGCAAGGCCGCAATTTACCTTACAACAAGTAAGGTGAGACTCTCCCACCTTACTTATTCGATCGACCCAGGAACTTATCGATTATTTGACGGTTTAGGTTTACCTTTTTCTGGTTCTGGTAAAAACTCAACGGGAATTACCGGAACGTTGTCTGATTTAGGTAATGTTGATTCCCCAGCTTGGGGAGGAACAGTCGGTGTACCGTTATTCGATTTACTACCTGATTGATTCCATAACAACATGGTTAGCAAACCATCAACTAAACCGTTACCGCCGTTGCTACCGTTAACTAAGATATCGGGAATTAAACGCACTTTACGATCGCCGATAATTTGCATTAACTGCATCGCCGTGTAACCTTGCGATCCTAATGCTTCCACACCAGCGTGGTAAGTATCGGCTTTAGCAGTACCAGTGGCGCGAATTGCATCAGCTTCGGCAATCGCTTTTAGTTTAGTAGATTCAGCTTCACCGGTTGCTTGTTTGATCTGTGCATTGGCTTTTTGTTCGGCAATGCTGACGCTTTGTTCTGCTTTCACCATTTCTTCTTGAATATCAGCTAAAGCAGTTTCCCTCACCAGTTGTTGCCGTTGTGTTTGTGCCATTTGTTGCACTTCAAAGGTTTTGCGTTGTTCTTCGGCAATTTTGCGATCGGTCTGAGTTTGCATCAACTGTGCTGGCGGTTGAATATCACCAATTAAAGTATCGATCGCCTGCACATCATAACTCAGCAAAGCTGTTCTAATATACTCGGATGCTTCCGCTTGTCGTTCAGTTCTAGCACTTAAGAAATCTAACACCGTGTAAGCTTGGGCGGAATTGCGGAAGTAATTACCAATCGTTGGTTCTAATACATGATCTACCAAATTCTGCATTGCGCCAACGCGAGAAATCACTTTTGGCGCATCTAAAGCACCGACGTGAATAATTTGAGCAACTTCTAAATCAAAAGCAAAACCATCAGTAGAACGCACGGTTAAAGAAGCTAATTTTGAATCGTAATTATGTCTTTCCGTGCGTGCCGACCAGTTCAATACTATATTAGTTGTCGGCACTAATTCTACTTTCATAATGCGAGTATTCACCGGATGTTTGCCGGGGTAAAGCGGTTCCGTCCACACCCCTTTATGTCCGGGACGCACTAAATCGCCGTGGGTGAAAGATGCGCCGCTGACATCTTCGTGCGCTTTGCCTACATAAGAAATTACCACGCCAACATAGCCGATCGGAATTTCCGTCATCGGCACTTGTTCTACTTGTACGAACCAAGGATTTAAGTTCCAAGAACCAGATAAGAGAATTTGTTCTTGCAAACCTCTTCTTCCCCCTGCTTGGATGAATTTCTGACCGTTTTGGAAGTTATTGTGATCGGCTACAACTGGGCCAGCTATTTCTCCTTCTTGGATGGGAACGCCGTCTAAAGTAATGACAATGCCTACTCGGTCGGATGCTACCGTGTAAACTCGCAATTGTTCCGCAGCCATGCCATGTTTGATGGCATTCGCAGCAGTAATTACTTTGAACAAAGCGGTGTTAATCCGGTGAGTACCAGCAGTTAAAAAGCCTAACTGACGACCTTTTTCGCCACCGTTGGTGAGGAATTTTCGGGCATTTTGAAAGTTATCGCATTCTACGACTTTTCCTAAGATGCGTTCTGGTGGAATGGGAACGCCATCTGCTGCTACTAAAAGCGCAATTTCTCCTTGCGGAACTACCGTCACAGTTTCTTTGCGAACCGAGTATTGCCAGGGCCAATAACCCCAGTGCCAACCGGGTGCTAGGGTATCAGCTTGATAACCAGCTTCTCCATTTAAGGCGATCAAACGACCGGGCGGAAGTGCGCGACCGGCAATGGTAAATTTCTTGACGACAATCCCTACTTCTCGTTCGCTAATGACAACTAAACCCCCAAAGAATAAGGGAACAAATATCACGACGCCAGCTGCTACCAAGATGGGAATTAATAACCAAGCTTCTGCTTTTTGAATTGTTTGAGGTTGGCGATCGTTATTTGCTATCTGTGCATTACTTGATGGCGTTTGTGCTACGATGATTTCTGGCGAGGGATTTTGATTTTGGTCATCTAAAGTTGCGTTAGTCGGCTGAATGCCACCCGCCAACGCGAGGGAAGCTGCTACTGATGCGGCTAACCCCCAGAATTTACGGTTTTTTTGAAAAATTTTCATAAAAAAAATCATCCCTCAAAGGGAGTATGTAGTTACACGCTAGCAAGTTCTCTGAGGGTTGATGAAATTTTTAAGCTTTACGTAATAGTGAAGAGGTGAGTATTATAGCTGATTTCCGTTGCGTGAAGTAATGGCTAGAAACCCGGTTTCTTGGAGAAACCGGGTTTCTATGTACCTTGGTTAACTCGTTGTTGCCATCAGAGCTAACACCAACTGTTAAGCTATCCCCGTTGGGAGGACGTGCGCTTTTTCTTAAAAGCTGAAACCGCACCGAAAGCACCTAATCCCAATAAGCCAAAAATTGATGTAGGTTCGGGAACTGAAGTTGCGTCTAAGCGAACGTTATCGAAATTAACTTCTTTACCCGTACCTGTTAGGACGTTGAGCAATCGGATTTCCAGTGCTTGACCTAAGTAGTTGTCATTAGCGCTAGCTGTATAGGATACGGTGGAAGTGATAAAAGTGCCCGGATTGAAACTTTGGGTGTTAAAGTCTTCGGCAATCACCTGACCGCCTGCTAGCAATTGTACGGCGTAGCCGGGGAAACCCTCGCCAGTATATTCGTCGGGGAAGGGATCGCCTATATTCACTTTCAAAGTATAGGCTTTACCAGCAGTCAGGACATCACCGAGGATTTGGGAAAACCCTGCGACACCGCTTCCTACTTCGTTTGCCAGAAAAATAGCGCCCACATTATTGCCTTCTGCAACTATACCGCCAGGATAAGAAGCTTCGACAGCATTAAATACGGAATAATTGGAATTTCCGTTGGCGAAAAGGTTGTTGGGGTCGTAGATTTGCCAACCTGGAATTGGTTCTCTGTAAGTATATCCGCCTTCTTCCAGGATTGTTTCTTCAAACCCGTGATTGGCAATAAAAAGGCTGGCTGCGCTTGCTGTCGGAACATCAACTGCGATCGCAACAGAAAGAGCAGTACTTGTAACTGCACCGGTGGCAATTTTAGTAAATATGTTTTTCATTGGTTTGGTAAATGCTGATTGTCTTGCGTTAACCGCTCAGCGGTATTCAGAGAAATTACGGTTATTTTTTGTCTTTTTCAATGTGCAAACTGCAAATTAGTAGTTTATTTAAGAAAATAAACTGAGAAAGTGTCTACAATTTTTGCGTTACTTTATCAAAAAATTATATTTTGGATTGTTGTTATGCAGGGGATATTTTTGCTTGCATTGCTTAATCCATCTGGCTTTGAGCAGTTTCAAGGACAAGCGAACTATATGAAGATGATGTAAAGTTAGGTATGACTGACCGTATTATCTTTGATAAACACTAGTAAGCATAAACCCTGACTGATTGTGGCTCTAGCTGATAAACTGGACTTAGTGGCTGCTTGCTGCGATCGCTTCCGGTAGTTAGCGCATTCCGAGCAGAAATTTACCATCCTGCTGAGGACAGGAGGTAGACAGAGAAGGGGTTTTCAGGTTTTTGCTAGAGATGCGGTAATCAAAACTAATCAACCGAACATGATATTGCCAATTATCGAATGCGGATGTTGGAACTGCGATCGCCTAACCGTGCAAAATCTAAATCTTCCCCTGCTTCTAATGCTGCTCTAATCGCCGTTTTATCTACTTCCACACTTACTTTCTGAAATTTTTCCGGCAATTCAGTCGCTGAAACCGAATCATCGAGGATTAATGGGGGTTTTCCACCGCTTTTTGCCAAACTCAATTTGTAGCGACTTGTTTCGACGGTTTTCAAGCTGTTGGTTTCAAAGAACCATTTTAGCCGTTCTTTCAGCATTTGGGCTTTTTTTTCATCGCTAGCGGCTAAATTTGCCAAACGTTTTGCTTCTGCTTTGCGAACTTCTGCTTTTGCTTCTAATTCAGCAATCAAGGCGGCGTAATTATCCAGTTTGCGATCGCGTTCTTCCCCCAACTGTTCCAGGTAATCGGTAATTAGCTGTTTGCTCTCTTCGTCATCCCCATCTAATTCATCCAGCAGCACATTTAACTGGCTCAGTTCGTCGGAAATATTGAATAAAGTTCGCGGTTGTGCTGGTACATTTGGCGGAACGGTGCTTTCCATTAAATTGGCTCCTCAATTTGCCCAAACCCCTTAATTTTGAAGTATAATATAAGAGTAAAGACACTTCATCACATTTTGTCTAAAGTTTTCCAATTGCAGCCAAATTTCTTTCAGATTTTTAATCGCAGATAAACGCAAATGAGGATGTAATTCATTTGGGTTAGTCTGGCTACCTTGCGGCAATGATTCTCGTTTGAGAGAGCGCGATCGCATTGCCATACCTCCCCTTGAGCAGGGTGCAGCATTAGTTTTGCTGGGCATCAATATTGGAACAGAGGAAGAATCGCATTATGGTGTTAAATATTCAGAAATCCCCCCATCAAACTTCTCTTTTAGAGTTAGTCAAGCTGTTAGAAGAAAACCGCAAACATATCATTGTTAATTTTCAACATTTACAGGAAAAATATCACCGCCAAGGACTCAAAAGAATTAAAGGTTACAGAGACGAAAAGGGTGACTTATTTGAGCCTTTAATCAAAGCTGAATCTATGGATAGTGGCGAATATGTTCGGATTGTTTCATTTAAACTTAACCGCCATACCGCTACACTCAATATGCTGATTACCAGACCTGTGAAACTGGTAAAATCCGCCGATGGCAACCCGCTCGCGGAAGTAGCTGGCTTGTTATTTACCAACGTTGAAACTTTCAATAATTATACGATCGTCAGCAACGGTGAAGTAAATCTCAAGTCGCTGCAAATCAAAATCAGCAACAAAAAAGTGTTTGAGTTGTTGAAAGAAAAAGGTGTAATTGAAACGGAAAATTATGACTTCCGCAAAGAATACACTATTCAGTTAGACAACTTACCTTTAGTTCCCGAGCGGGTAACTTATGCCAACTTAGATGGAGTATTCGACGAATTAGCACAAATTAAAATACTTTCCAGTATTTTATCAGCTTTGTTGCGGAAAAAGTCAGATATTTACACCCCCGAACAACTGCAAGAATTAGAAAAGCACTATTTGTCGAAAAACCTTCATCTCAACTTTCCCACGACGACAGAATATCGCGATTTACACGCAGCACTTGCTAATGGCACGGTAGATTTCCGAAAAACCTACAAAGTCGATATTGGTAGCAAAGAAATCCTCAATCTCGGCCAGCTTCACTCTGCGAATAAATTTCTCGATCGAATGTATGATGTGTATCTGGAAGGTAGCGGCAAAAAGCTGAACAAGCCTACCTTTGATGCTATCTTGGATGATAATGTTGTCTTTTACCACAAAACTCTATCATCTCGCACTAAAATCACCAAGGTTGATGAGTTGATGCAGCAGATTTTTGATGATTTTCTCGGTATTGAAGATAACTGTAAGGTTGCCGCTATCTTATCAAAAGTTGGGGCAGATCATCTTATGCCAATGTTGCAGGAAAAATGGCACGGAGAAAAGGTAAATCGGGATGAATTTGTAGCAGCTTTAACTGCGGCAAGTGACAAACTAGAGGACTATGTAGAAAAAATTTATCGGGAAAAAATCAACCCAGTGGTTTTCTACATCGGTTCTACTGGAAAGTTACCCGATGCAATGGATGTTCAAGCGCAAACTGCCGATATAATTGGCGCGAAATATCCCGATTTGCATTTTTCTAAAGATGAACGAGAAGGAATATTTTTTGAAGTTGGCAATACGATTATTAGCGTGTATGCTAAGAATGAGTATTACACGGTAAAAACACCAGCTTGAAGAAGCCAGAATTCAGAAGCCAGAATCCAGAATAAATTAGTAAAAAAAACCAAACTCGCCAATAATTAAGTTCTGAATTCTGGCGACTGATTCGGAAACTTCTATTTTGTTAATGTTCGTTCGAGTTGCCACCTATGATGCAAAAACCACCCCAAATTTTTCGTTTAGCTTTCATCTTATCTGTGGTTGCATTGATTGCATCGGTGGCGCTCAATGCAATTTTATTCGTGGCAGCGAGACATTACTATCTGCTATTAAATCAAACTCGCTTAGATCCGTTAGGTTTATCATATTTTAGTGGCAAAGACAAACAATCTGGTGTAAGTAATTCTTCAGCTAAAACTGTAGTATTTTTTGGTGATTCCCGTGCAGAAGAATGGGATTTTCCTGATGATATCAAGGGTTTTTCGTTTGTGAATCGCGGTATTACTGGTCAAACTTCTACTCAAGTTTTGGCACGTTTTGACAAACAGATTTTGCCGTTACGTCCAAAAATTGTGGTTGTGCAAGTCTGTATTAACGATTTGAAAACGATTCCGCTGTTTCCCTACCAAAAAGCTAGCATTATCGCTAATTGCAAAGCAAATATACAGGAGATCGTCAAGCGATCGCAATCTGTCGGTGCTACCGTTATCCTCACCACGATTTTCCCAGTTGGTAACGTGCCGCTAGCACGCAAACCGTTTTGGTCGTCAGATGTCGATCGCGCTATCGTAGAGGTAAATTCTTACATATCTTCATTGCAAGCACCAAACGTAATTATTTTAGATAGCTATTTGCTTTTAGCTGAGAACGGTAAAAATAAGTACGAGCTTGATACCTTACACCTCAATGACAAGGGATATGAAATTTTAAATCAAGAATTAACAAAAATTTTAACAAAACTTCAATAAAAAAGTTGGCATTTTTCTAATTAACGAGTAATCTGGTACTGAATAAGTTGAAATATAACAATTACTTGTTGTCAAGGAAATATTAAATGAGCGACAAAACAAAAATCCTGTTCATCGGTATAGATGCAGCAGATAAAGATTTAATTACTCAGTGGGCCAATGAAGGCTTACTTCCTACTTTTAAATCCCTGTTTGAACGCGCAGCTTGGGGAATTACTAAAAATCCAATCGGGCTTTTTGTAGGCGCAGTTTGGCCTTCTTTTTGGACAGGGGTTTCACCCGCACAACACACTCGATACTGCTACAGTCAGTTAATTCCAGGTACATATAATACTAAAAAATTTTCGGTTTTTGATGTAGAGGGAAAACCATTCTGGGATGTTTTCAGCCAAGCGGGTCGGCGAGTTGCTATTATCGATGTCCCGAAAAGTTTTCCATCAGAGAATCTAAATGGAATTCAAATTGTTGATTGGGGAACTCATGACCCTGATTTTGTAGGGAATATCTATACTTGGCCTCATTCCCTCGCTTTAGAAGTACAGTTAAAGTTTGGTCGAGATCCCATTGGGGACTGCAATACTGTTAAACGTACCGCTATAGGATTCCAAGAATTCCGCGATCGATTAATGACTAGAATTGAAAAAAAAGAAGAACTATCCAGTTACTTTTTAGCTCAAGGAGAATGGGATTTATTTCTGACAGTTTTTAGTGATAGTCATTGTGTCGGTCATCAGTGTTGGAATATTCACGACTCAACTCACCCAAAACACGATCCGGAAATCGCCAATGCAGTTGGTAATCCAATCCGAGATACTTATATCGCGATCGATGCTGCAATTGGAAGACTTTTAAAACAGGTGGGAGAAGACACGACTGTTTTTGTCCTTGCCAGTCATGGAATGGGGCCACACTATGATGGCACGTTCTTATTAGATGATATTCTTTCTCGCCTGGAAAATGTGAAAACACCTGTAGTGCGTCAACAAGTTGCGAAAGTTCTCAATTCATCTTGGGAGCAAAATCCTATCATCCGAAACTTACTTAAACCTCTGCGAAATTACATTTGGAAACCTTTAAGAAATCGCTTTTGGAAGAACGATAAACCATTGCGTCAGGGTTTAAAAGAACCCAGTCGTGCAATTCGTAAATGTTTTACAGTTCCCAACAATGACACTTACGGAGGAATCCGGATCAATTTGGTTGGTCGCGAACCGAATGGGAAGATTCAACCGGGAGCAGAATACGAAGCTTTCTGCCAACAATTGACTGAAGATTTGATGGCAGTTGTGAATCTCGATACGGGCAAACCATTAGTTTCTAGGGTGATTCGTACCGCAGATATCTATGAAGGAAAAAACATGGATTATCTTCCCGACTTATTAGTTGAATGGCATCGGGAAGCGCCAATTTCTAGGGTTTCTTCTCCCAAAATCGGCACAATTGAAAAAGTTTTTGGCGGTGTCCGCACGGGAGATCACAAATCCGAGGGAAATGGCATGGTGTTTGCGATCGGCCCATCAATTCACCCAGGGAAAATTGAAGACCCAATTTCGGTAATCGACTTTGCTCCCACATTAGCTTCCCTTTTAGAAGTGTCACTGCCTGATGCGGAAGGAAAACCGATCGCAGCTTTTTGTCAGAAATCTCTGGTAAATAATTAGAGATTTAGTCACAATAAAGCTAGTTTGTTTAACAACATCTTGCCATTTTTTTTAGGTTGGGTTTTGTGCATCAACCCAACCTACGACTCAAGACATTTTTCAAATAAAATAAAGGACTCAAGGAAGAGCTTAAAAAGAATTCCATTTCGCAAGCAGCCACCAAATCAGTTTTAACTTTTTCGCGATACTTAAGCAAGTGTAGTAACGCTCGACGCCCACTTCCTAGCATAATCTTCATCATAATTATTGGTTTTTGCCAATTTTTGATTTTGATTAAACGGAGTTCGCAAATACAGAGCCCAGCATTACGAATTAAAGCAATCAAGTATTCTCTTTCCAACCGATATTGGGGAATTTGATGATAAATATTCATCATTGGGTTATACCAAATTTCCCATCCTCCCCGGGATATGTGCAACAACACTTCAAAATCGTTACCTCCCCTACCAGTCCGCACCAGGCGACTGGGAACGTTTTCGCACCACGCTTGTTTGCGAACTACCATTCCCGCACCAGGAGGTAAACTCAAATTTTCCGGATCGTATTCATGGGGTTCTTCCCCTCGGTTTCTAATGGCAAAAAAAGATTGGATTCTTTGAAAATTCTCTGGCGGTTCTACTTCAAAATCTCCGTGAATTTGACCTCCAAAAGCTCCTGCTTTGGGATGTTCTTTGCCAAATAAATAAGCAGCCGCTACCCAGTTACAATCGGGTAAATTATCATCATCTAAAAAACCAATCCATTCACCTTTTGCTTCCACAACACCTCGCTGTCTGGCAAAAGCTAATCCTTGTTCTGCTTCAAAACAATACCTGAGTGTAATTCGATCGGGCCAGTTTTTTTGATATTCTTCAACAACCTCTTTCGTATTATCTTTGCTGTTATTGTCAACAACCATTATTTCCCAATTAAAATGTTCGGTATTTGCCTGTTGGCGCAAGCGGTCTAGAACTAGGGGCAACCGACTAGCTCCATTGTAAGTTGGAATGGCTACTGTAAATTGAACGGACATGATTTACTAAAGCGATCGCGCAAAAGATGATTTCAGCAAAGATTGACCATCCAAATACTCCGGAATTTCTGCACCCATCAAATCTAAAATAGTAGCAGTTAAATCGACTGCTCGACCTTCAGATAAACTAGAATTTGCGGGAATTCCCTCACCTTCAGCTAGCAAAAATCCGTAAGGACGATGACCGCCGCTGCGACCGTAAGTAATTGGGCCAATGCGTCCCCAATCAGGGCTATCAACCACATCAGTAGGGCGATCGCGCCACAACACGACCAAATCCGGATCGGGTAATTTGCGATCGTCATCCATACCATTATCCCTAGTCCGTATCACTTTTTGGACGATCGGTTCTCCAGTTCTGCCATCTGTCAGACGATATAATTTTTCGGTTAATTCTTCACATAAACTATTGTATTCAGACACATCTACAATACCGTTTGGTTCTCTTCCCTTCAAGTTAATTCGGATATGCCCTCCTTCAAAGAAGGGTAGCGAAAATGCTTTCATTTCCGGCCAAAATTGTTGATACCAAATTGTCGGATGCCAGTATAAATTTCCTTCAGTTGGTTGACTTAAAGCGGAAAAACCGACATTACCAAAAAGTTTATCTAGTTTCTTTTGTAACTTTCCTGGCGTCCATCTTTTTAATAAGCTTTTAGTTAAATTTGTATTGTCGAAGTATTGCCAAACTTCTCCCATCCAAGTACGTCTTTTTGGATTAGTAATAATTGGCGGTGGTGTCGTTCCCAGTTTTCCACCAGGCAGCATTGATTTACCAGGAAAACTAAACCGATACATCATCTCGGCTAAATATACCATCGTGAACAAATCCGCTGTATTTTTTCCCATGCCGTGAACTGAAAATATTAATTTATAGGCATCTTTAGGAGCCGCTGCTAAAATTTCTCCTACTGCTCGATCGACTTCTTTAAAAGCATCGAGTATGGCATCACCGGAAGTTGTATCGACTGGATGGTGGGAATAAAGGGGATGATCCGGTTGACTCAAATGCCAAAAATCGTGACTCACTGCATGAGTATCGCCAAAAACTGTTAAAAATAAATTCCAAGGTTGGCGTTTGATTAAGTCGCGGCAAATCGCAGCGCGTGCAGAAGTGCTACGATTAATAGATTTTTGAATTCTGTTGATATAAGCTTTATCCCACCAAAAACCGAAATCATTATTAATTAAAGGATTTTTCCCATATTCTTTGATTAAATCGGATAAAAGTTCGGGTGGTTGAGAATGATTTAATGTGTTTTGGGCGTGTCCTCCCCAACCCAAAACTTGCAATCCATTGACTTGGTTAGAAAGAGTTGCACCGGGAACATCAAATATACAAACTAGATGTTTTTCGTCCAAAGCATAAAATAAAGGATATTCTTGATAATCGTAAATGGCAGCAATGCGATCGCGCGTAAAATTGTACGTACCTCTTTCTAATTTTAACGAAGCCCAATAACCCGTTTTGTGAGGCAAGCAACCCGTTAAAAACGTCACCCATATTCTTTCTGTATCGGCAGTTTGGGTAACTCCATCGCTATATTCTACAAAGTTATTTAGCCGTCCGTAACTTCCCCGTTCTCGCATTTTACTCAAATTTGGCAAATGCCCTTCACTCATCCATTTTTCCAGCAATTCTGGATTAGTTGCATCGAGTCCGATCGCAATTACGGGTTTATTCATTATTTACCCCATTTCAACTAACTCTCATTTATAATTATAACAAACTTATTTTAAGCAAATTATGAAAGTTATTGTTACTGGAGCTACAGGATTTGTCGGCGGTTACTTAGTAGAAAAATTAGTTAACGAAGGATATAAAGTCAGAGCGTTAGCTCATAGCGATAAAAGTAATACTTCTGTACTGAAATCCCTAGATGTTGAAATTGTGTATGGAGATGTTTTAGATAGCAATGCAATGGAAAAAGCTATTCAAGGTTGTCAGCAAGTTTATCATCTTGCGTTGATGCGACCTCGCTATCGATTTCCTAAAAAACATATCGTAGAGCAAGTTCGCCAAACGAACATTCAAGGAACTGAAAATGTAGCACGCGCCGCTCTAAAAGCAAATGTAGAAAGATTGGTTTATACGAGTAGCGTTGGGGTATACGGTTTTATCACCAATTCGCCTGTTGATGAGACAACAAAACCCAATCCAAATAACTTACGCCGAGAGTGTAAATGGATCGCCGAACAAGTTATGTTATCTTATCATCAAAAGCATGATTTACCAGTAGTTGTTGCTCGGTTAACAGGGGTTCTTGGTGCGAGAACATCTAATTGGTTAAAGTTGTTTAAAGATATTGCTAACCAAAATTTTCGCATGATTGGTTCTGGTGAAAATTACGAACATCCTACTTGTGTAGCTGATATCGTAGAAGGGATAAAACTCTGCGGTCGAGTTAAAGATATTGAAGGTGAAATTTATAATATTGCCAGCGAAAACCCGATTAAAGTTAAAGATTTAGTTAGCTTAATTGCTGAAGAATTAAACGTTAACAATTCCTTTGATGGATCGCCTGCCTTATTTTATCAGCCAATCAATACGGTTTCCAATTTAATCTACAAGTATTTGCATTATGATTTGCCTTTTTCCAAACCCTTAGATATGTTTCTGGCTAATCGCATTTTCGATATATCAAAAGCAAAAAAAGATTTAGGTTATCAACCTAAAGTTTCTTACCAGGAAGGGATTCAGCAGACAGCAAATTGGTATAGAGAAAAGGGATACATTTAGAGGCTAAACTTTTTTAGATTTGATTGTTAATTGACGAGATTGCTGGGGAGGTAAAAAAGCAATTGCCATAATTTTGAACCAAGCCGATGCCATCACTTTAACTTGCTTTAATAACGCAGGGTTGTATTTAATCGCATTAAACAAATATCTAGCTGCTGTTAAGCTATTAGAGCGATCGCAGGAAGTTTCGATCGCTCTAAAAGTAAGATATTTGTACAAGTTAGCCAAAGCAGTTCTTTTTAAGCTTTTCAGAGAGTCGGGAGCTTGCTGAAAAGCTTTTTCTATTACCTTTAAATTTTGTGATTCCTGCCTAGCTAATTGGGAAGAAATGGATTGATTAGAAGTTCGATTTAATCTGTACAAGATTTGCGATCGCGGTACGGCGACAAACTGATATTTTGCTGCTAAACGAATACAAATATCCCAATCTTCCGGCCCAAATATTAACTCATCAAAACCACCTACTACCAGCAAAGCTTCTTTTCGTACCAAAAAATTAGAACCATTTTCTAGAAAGAACTTCTCTAAAATTTCGGCATACACATCTCCATTAACAGTAACGTGCATTCCCGGACGTAAAAATTGACTGTATTCATCAATATAATCAGTCCAACTATAAGCTACTGCTGCTTGGGGATTTTCTTGGAGAGCTTTTAATTGAGCTTCTAGTTTATCAGATGTCCACAAATCGTCTGCATCTAAAAAAGCAATATATTCCCCAGTAGCTTGAGCAATGCCGCGATTTCTACTTGCCGCTACTCCTGCATTGGGATAGGAAAATACCTTGATTCGCTCATCTTTTATATTATCAATTACATCCAAAGTAGAATCTTGCGAACCATCATTAATCACCAGCAATTCAAAATCTGAAAATGTTTGATTCAAAACTGATTCGATCGTCTCTTGAATAGTCTTTTCTGCATTAAAAGCTGGAATCACCACAGATATAGTCGGCATAAATTCCCGCAATCGTAAAGTAGGGTGCGTTAACGCCAGTGTAACGCACCACAGATAGGAGGTTGGTTGAGGCACGTAGGCGAAGCCTTCCCGTAGGGTAACCCAACCTTCTAACTCAAGTTGCTAGTTATAAGTTTATATCAATTTAATGTGAAGTTGCACATATATCGATCCCCCTAAATCTCCCTTTTTAAGGGGGACTAAGAGATCCGGTTCCCCCCTTAAAAAGGCAGGGCTAATTTATTGTTATCAAATAAATTGAATAGAGGGGAAAGGGGGAAAGGGGCAAAGGGGAAAATGGGAAAGGGGAAAATGGGAAAATGGGAAAGAGGGAAAAGGGGAAAAATAATTTAACTATAATCTTCTCTCCTGCTCCCCAATTTTCTTTAATGACAATGAATTAGCCCTGCCTTTTTAAGGGGGGTTAGGGGGATCGATTGTAACTAGCAACCTACTAACTTAAAGAAACAGAAGCCTGATTAGAAACCAAAGATTTTCCATCAAAATATGTTGGAACCTTCGCACCCATCAACTCTAAAATTGTCGGAGCAAGATCTAAATTGTGAACATCTGGCAAACGATCGCCAACTTCAACATCAGCACCTTTAATCATCACAAATCCATCTTGCAAATGACTGCCAGTGCGATGATGGGGAACCGGGCCAATTCGTCCGAAATCTGGACTATCTACCACATCACTTGGCTCATTTTCCTGCCAACAAACAATCAAATCGGCTGGTGGTAATTTGGGATTTTGCTCTAAAGGAGAATGGCGCGTCCGAATCACATCTTTTACCATTAATTTGCCAGTTCTGCCATCTTTCAGGCGAGACAAAAATTTTTCTATTTCATCGCAAACGGCTGTATATTCTGAAGGAGTAACGATACCTTGCGGTTCCCGTCCTTGCAAGTTAATCCGAATTCTTCCTTCCGAATAGGTTGGCAAAGCAAAAGCTTTCATTTGATGCCAAACTGGTTGATACCAACGCGCTGATTGCCACCAAAGTTTATCTCCTCGATTTCTTAATTCGTAGGGAGAATCTAAGCCAGTTTCTTGAGGTTTACCTAAAAACTTTTCTAAACGATCGAAAATGCTCGTTGGTAGTTCGCGCCTTAAGAAACTTCTGAGGGGATTGGAGTCAGACTGCATACTCCAAACTTGTCCGTACCAGCCGCGCTTTTTATACACAGAAAGCGGTTTTCCTGGTGCAGTGCCGATTTTACCGGGTGCGATCGCAGCTTTGCCAAAACTCCATCGATACAACAACTCCGGCAAAAACAACATCCCCGGCAAATCCATCGTGTTCGTTCCCATCCCGTGCGCCGCAAACACCAAAATACAAGCATCTTCCGGCGCGACAGCTAAAATTTCTCCCACCGCCCGATCGACTGCTTCAAAAACTTTCAATAACGGGTCATCTTCAACGCTTTTAACTAACCCATATAAAGGATGATCTGCCTGACTTTGATGCCACAAAAAATGCTCGGCGGCATGAGTTTCACCAAAAATAGTTAAAAATAAATCCCACTTTTCTCGTTGCAGCAAATCCTGACAAATAGCCGAACGGCGAGATACTCCAACTTCTAAAGCTTTTTGTAATTGGAAAAGCGCATCTTTATTTAAAGTATCGGCATGATCTTTATTAAAAGCGGGATGATTGCCATATTTTTTAGTAAATTCCCCTAAAAGTTCCGGCGGTTGTGAGTGGCTGGGAGTCATGGGTGCGTGTGCGCCCCAGCCTAAAATTTGCATACCGTTTACGCGATCGCAAAGGGTAGTTTGTGGCATATCAAAAACTGCCACTCGGTAGTTATCCCCCAAAGCATAAAACGGCTGATATTCCACAAAATCATAAAACGGGCTAACTTCTTCGACTTCGTAACTTCCATTCTGAAATTTAATTTGTCCCCAACAGCCAGTTTTATCGGGGGAACAGCCAGTTAAAAAGCTCGTCCAGGTTGTTTCCGCTTTATAGCGATCGTTAGTTTTTAAGCGAGTGTAAGTTCCTTGCTCCTTCAAACGGCTGAGATTTTTCAGATATCCCTGCTCGATCCATTTTTCAATCAGCATAGGGGATGCTGCATCTAATCCGATCGCGATAACTGGTTTTTTCATAAATTATTCTCCTGTTTTTTTCTGATTATCTTGCTTATAACAAGCAGGTTTAGCATTGTCCACCTTATTATTAATAATTAAATCTTAAAATATTTTTTGAAATTATTGATAGGGTTTTCAAAAAATTGCCATGACAATGAAGCAATAATTAGAGTTGCTACAGTTTGTAAAAAGAATTCAATCCATATATTCTTTGAGTAATATATGTTTAACTTGCTAATGAAAATTTCCGGAACTTTACAAGCTACAAAAGAGTGGTATACATAAATACCATAACTAATTTTACCAACATTTACCAATGGTTTGAATTCTAAAATATTTCCTGCAATACCGCCGAAACCCTGTGCTGCGCGATCTACCAACCATGTGAAATAAAGAGCGGTAACGGTGTCAAATAAACCTACTCCGATTCTGCCTTCTATATACTGTTTAGTAAAAATTAAAGCTATGAACAACGTACCTCCTACCCAAAAACAAAAATTAGATAAATAGGTTTTGTTTTTTAGTAGCTCTTCATCGTAATAGTAATATGCTAGTAAAGACCCCATTCCTAAAGTATCTAAACAGGCAAAGGTAAGAAGTTGAATTTGAACTCCGCTCTGGAAAGCATCGAAAAATAATATCCTGAATAAAGGCGCTATTGAAATAGTTACTAAAATAATTTTTAATAAGTGTTTTCTGGGAACAAAAAGAATGATTAAAGGCCAAAATAAATAAAATTGCCCCTCTACTGCTAAAGTCCAGAAAGGTGAATTAACATCCCATTTATTGAAAGTATAATAAATGTTAGATGTATAAGTAAAATGCCAAACATAAGAAGAATTCCACCCTGAAACAGAGACGATAGTTAGAAAAAGAATTAGATAATATATCGGTAACAGACGCAAAAAGCGGCGGATGTAAAATTTTCTTACGATCTCTCCTGTATTTAGGCCATAGAGTTCAATTTTATCTCTACATTTCAACAAAATCCCAGTAATTAAAAAACCGCTTAGTACAAAAAAAAGCTTAACTCCAAGTACACCCCATTCCAATTTTGAATTTAAAAAGAATTCTTTCGGTAGCCAGTGGTAAACCAATACGCCAAATACAGCTATTGCCCGTAAAGCATCTAGCTGAATCATGTAATCAGGCTTACCTTTTTTTAGTGGCTGCGTTGTTGAATTAGTCGTTACTTCCATATGTTATTGAACTAATAGATGTTTTTAAACAATCCAACTAACTTAACTACTGTTTCTACCTTTTATTTATCAATTTCAGTGCGTTTTATATTTTTATTTTTTTTCATAAAATCCAGGTAGTCGCGAAACTAGAGAAGTTTTAATAAAATAAAAAGGACTAGCCATACAACTCAAGAAGAATTCCATTTCGCAAGCTGCAACAATATCAGTAGTAACTTGCTCTCGATATTGGCGCAGATGCCGTACCACCCGACGCATATTACTCAAAAAAATCCGAGCCATCAAAATTGGCTTGTGTCCTTCTTTAGCATTAATCATGCGAAGATGACAAATGCACAAACCACAGGCTCGACTTAGAGCAATTAAGTAATCTCTTTCTAACCGCCAATAGGGAATTTGATGATAAGCGTGCATGGCTGGATTATACCAAATTTCCCACCCGGCTTTATGTATATATAGCAATGGCTCGTAATCCTCTCCTCCTAACATCTGTCCTCCCACTCGACCAATTAGCATGGGGCGGTTGAGAACAGATTCGCACCAAGCTTTTTTACGAACTACAAAAGCGGCTCCAGCAGGTAAAATTAACTTATCCGGCTCGTATAGCTTTGGTTTTGAGCCTCGCTCTATAACTGCTAGAAATGATTGGATCCTTTTAAAATTTGCAGGCGGTTTTGCTTCATATTCGCCGTGAATTTGACCGCCAAAAGCTCCCGCTTTGGGATGTTCTTTGCCAAAGGAGTAAGCAGCCACCACCCAGTTACTATCCGGTAAATTATCATCATCCAAAAAACCAATTAATTCGCCTTTTGCTTCTCTAACTGCACGCAATCTAGCAAAAGCCGCTCCTTGTTCGGTTTCTAAACAATATCTCAAAGGGACTTTTTCTGGCCAATTTGCTTGATATTCTTCTACAACTCCCGGTGTATTATCTTTACTATTATTATCAACAACAACGATTTCCCAGGCGAAATGTTCGGTATTCACCTGTTGGCGCAGTCGTTCTAGAACCAGGGGTAAACGGCTGGCTCCATTGTAAGTTGGGATGGCTACGGTAAAGTCCATAGGCTTCTTTTTAAGTTATCTTGATTTGCTAGATAATGGCTGCTTTTCCAATGGCAATTCAACTAGCTTTTTTTGACTGACTTTACCTGTATGTTTAGACTCTAAATATCGCTTTTTCCAAAGAAATAAAGGACTAATCAAACTGCACCGCAATAGTTCGAGTTCGCAAGCTGCGATCGCATCTTTTTTAACTGCACGGTGATTTTTCAACCAATATA
The DNA here is from genome assembly GCA_036703985.1 of Leptolyngbyaceae cyanobacterium. GTDB lineage: Bacteria > Cyanobacteriota > Cyanobacteriia > Cyanobacteriales > Aerosakkonemataceae > DATNQN01. The sequence continues at coordinate 86,120 of DATNQN010000108.1, read as the reverse complement.
TTATTAATCGCCGCAAATCATTTAAAAAGTAAACAGGAATTAACAGGGGTTTTTGCCAATCTTTTAATCTTACCATCCGCAAATGATGGCGGCTCAAACCAACGCAACGACCTACCGACTTCAGATAATCTTTTGACAACCGCCAGCTAGGAATCTCATGATAAATCAGCATTTGAGGGTTATACCAAATTTCCCAACCTGCTTTTTGAATATACAATAAAGCCTCTAAATCTTCGCTAGCCAATCCTTCTTCTTTTCCTTTATGATTGAGAACCAAGCGGTTAGGAACGTTTTCCAACCAAGCTTGTTTGCGAACAACTAAACCCGCTCCGGCTGGGAGCATCTTTTGACGCGGTTCGTAGCGATGCGGAGTATTTTCTCGATTTGTAATGCCAAAAAAACCAGCAATTTTTGCAAAATTTGGCGGCGGTTCTACTTCAAATTTACCTTTTACTTGGCTACCGTAAGCTCCTGCCTTCGGATGTGCTTTACCGAATTCGTAAGCAGTTTCTACCCAGTCAGACTCTGGCAAATTATCATCATCTAAAAAACCAACAAACTTACCTCTAGCTTCTTTTACTGCTCTATTTCTCGCGAATGCCGCTCCTTGATTAAGCTCGCATACATATTTTAACGGATAAGCTGACGACCAAATTTCTTGATATTCTCGCACCAGTTTAGCAGTATTATCTTGGCTGTTGTTGTCAACCACGATAATTTCCCAGGAAAAGCCTTCCGTATTTACCTGTTTTTGCAGTCGTCGTAAAACTGCTGCTAATCTAGCTGCTCCGTTATAAGTAGGAATCGCAACCGTAAAATCAACCATATTGGAAATTATTTGCTTTAATATTATCCGTATCTACAAGTAGGCCACTAAGATAACTCTGTTCTAAATTAACGCAATTTTATCTATCCTCACCACGTTTCCGTAGGAGGTCGATAGATAATAATTTTTTGCTAGGGGAAATTTACCCTGACTACGCAAGCAATCTGACTAATCTTAACTAATTATTGTATTTCATACCAAAGATAGAGGCATTTTTTACAGATATATTATCTAACTTCATGAATTCTTTATATCTACTAGTATTTAGTTGATAAATGTGAAATTAATTTAAAGCACTGAAGGAACGCATCCTCCAGTGCTTTAAAGGTGAACGCTAGCCACCCGCGTTTAAATTTGCACCATGCCACCAGCTGCTTGAAAACGGGCGCGTGCCTTTTTCAGAGCTTGGGTAGCCTGAATTTTTTCTTGACGGTTTTCGCTGTTTTGGACTTGATTAAAGCGCTCTTGGGCTTGGTTGTAAGCAGTACGTGCTTTTTCGATGTCGATCGAATCAGCCCGTTCTGCACCGTTAACCAAAATAGTTACTTCGTCGTTTTCGACTTCCGCAAATCCACCCATTAAAGCAATGGGCGTCCAATTTTTATCACCGCGAACTCGCATCACGCCGATATCCAAAGCCGTCAAAAGAGGAGCGTGACCGGTCAGGATACCCAACTGTCCGGTGGTGCTGGGGAGAATCAATTCTTGGGCGGTAGAATCCCAAACAGTTTTGTCTGGGGCAATTACGCGAACTTTTAAAGTCATCTCGATTTTAGATTTAAGGGTTTTAGATTACTAATCGGGAATTGGTAACAGGGCAGAGAGGGCGTCTTACCATTACCCCCTCCCCATACCCTATGCCCTATGTTCTATTTATTACCAGACTGAATTTTTTCAGCTTTGGCGATCGCTTCTTCAATGGTGCCTACCATGTAGAAAGCTTGCTCTGGCAGAGCGTCCAATTCACCAGAAAGAATCTTCTTGAAGCCCTTAATCGTATCTTCCAACTTCACGTACTTACCGGGAGAACCAGTAAATACTTCTGCTACGAAGAATGGTTGAGACAAGAACCGCTCGATTTTGCGAGCGCGAGCTACCGTCAGACGGTCATCTTCTGACAGTTCATCCAAACCGAGAATTGCGATAATATCTTGCAATTCCTTATAACGTTGCAGGGTGGATTGTACTGCACGAGCCGTTTGGTAGTGTTCGTCACCCACAACGCTGGGTTGCAACATGGTAGAAGTGGAATCCAGAGGATCAACTGCTGGGTAAATACCCTTAGCAGCCAAACCGCGAGATAGCACGGTGGTAGCATCCAAGTGCGCGAAGGTGGTAGCAGGTGCGGGGTCGGTCAAGTCGTCCGCAGGTACGTACACAGCTTGAATCGAGGTGATCGAACCTTCAGTGGTGGAGGTGATCCGCTCTTGCAAAGCACCCATTTCCGTAGCTAGGGTGGGCTGATATCCTACCGCAGAAGGCATCCGACCCAAGAGTGCGGATACTTCCGAACCTGCTTGTACGAAGCGGAAGATGTTATCGATGAACAGCAGTACGTCTTGCTTGTTGACATCGCGGAAGTATTCCGCCATTGTCAGCGCAGACAGACCTACGCGCATTCTAGCTCCCGGTGGTTCGTTCATCTGACCGTAAACCAGAGCTACTTTGGATTCGCTGATATTCTTTTCGTTAATAACCCCCGATTCTTTGAATTCGTTGTAGAGGTCATTACCTTCGCGGGTGCGTTCGCCCACACCGCCAAACACGGACACGCCACCGTGAGCTTTAGCGATGTTGTTGATCAATTCTTGGATGATTACGGTTTTGCCAACGCCAGCACCACCGAACAGACCGATTTTGCCACCCCGACGATAGGGAGCCAACAGGTCTACTACTTTAATGCCGGTTTCAAAAACTGAGGGTTTGGTTTCTAGTTCCGTCAGTTTAGGCGAGGGACGGTGAATGGGGAAGGTTTCCTGACTATCAACGGGGCCCAAATTGTCAATTGGTTCGCCCAATACGTTGAAAATTCGACCCAGAGTAGCAGCCCCAACTGGCACGCTGATGGGTGCGCCGGTGTCTACTGCTTCCATACCGCGCACCAAACCGTCGGTGGTACTCATCGCCACGGCGCGGACTTGGTTGTCGCCTAGCAGTTGTTGCACTTCGCAGGTGACGGATACGTCTTGTCCGGCTTCGTTTTTGCCTTGAATTTTCAAAGCGTTGTAGATTTGGGGCATTTTGCCGCTGGTGAACTCAACGTCAACAACGGGGCCAATAATCTGGACAATGCGGCCAATATTTGTTCTTTCTGTGCTGGCTACCATGCTTGCGCCTATGTCTTAGATAAGGGAAAAGAGTCTTAACATTTAGCAATGCCATTTCTCAGATTACCACCGATGGTGATCTTTCTGCGGGTTGAGGGGTAAGCAGATGTGTACCAGTTCGCTTAAATTCGGTCGCGTTGACTATTTTGGCAGGGGACAGGGGGAGAAATTAGCGATACCTAAGCAAGTGAACTGGTATTTAGCCTCGTTTCTTTTGCTGTTTGCGCTGGAGCATCAAACCCGTACCTATTGCACCAAATACTAATAAACCTAATGTAGAGCCAGGTTCGTTAACAGAAGCGGAGTTGGAAGCAGATGATGTAAGCTGCCATCGATCGGGTTTGTACGCTTCAATTTTACCGCCAAAAGAATTGCCACTAACATAGACAGGGATACCATATACCTTTCCTACACTCTCAAACAGAAAGCCATCTCCGCCATCCAATTGGGTAGAAGCCATGATATCCATGTGCTGGCCGCTGAAGCTAACTGTTATAGTTTCAGAAGATCCGCCCAGGAAACGAACTATAGACTGAACGAAGGGTAAATCGGGGCTAACTATACCTTTAAAGCTAGTATTCGTCACAGATGAAACGAAAACTCGATCGCCGTCTGCTTGAACATCGCCTTCCAAGATGCCTTTGAGGATGCTTCCATTATCAAGGGTATAAGAAAAGTTAAAGCTAGCGGCTCGTGCTGCTCCTGCCATTCCCACAGCAATCAATGCTGCTCCCGCAGTAGCGGACAACTTTTTCATCACAGTTAAAATAGCCATTATTCCGAGCATCTCCAAACAAATGAATGCTGACAGCAGGAAGAATCTATAAGTACGTGCGATTACCGATAATTTTTTATTAGTTAGTAGAAAGCACCCATTAAAATTTTGTGTAATTTAACTTATGTCGGTAATTTGGCGCTCATTTGAATCTCATCACTAACAACAGATTGTCATACGCACATCAGTAGAGTCAACAGTATGAATTCAACTTCATCAAAAAAATATATAAAAATAGAGGAAAATATTGATAAAAAAAGCCAGATACGGCCAAAATAAAATCTAAATTCAGCTAAAATGCTGAGATTCGTGTCTTCCGATCGGCCATATTGCGTAAAATACTTACTATAGGGAGGGACTAGAGGCGAGGGACTAGGGGAAGAAGGAACTAGTAATCACAGTTTCAGCAATGTTCCGAATGCCTTAACTGCTTTTACGGTTGCTAGAATGCTTGATGAATATTCCGAAAATATAACTAATTAGCCCGGTTTATATGCTTGGTGCAAGATCTGAGCCCCAAAGGGCGCGATTACACGCCTACAATAAATGAAAGAAACACCATTAGCTGAAATTGAATAACCATAAGGGTTTTAGAATGTGTTTCTTGAAAGTAACTAGGAACTGGCATTTTTTACATGATAGGTGCGCGATCGCGATCGCAACCACCCCAGATTACGACCTCCAGGAAGTTTTGCCATCTTGTATAGAAATAGAGAACACTAAGGCTTTCTCAACGGAGTCTGCTTTTTTCCCAGAAGATCTTTAAATTCATTGCTTAAAATCCTCAGAAACCGGGTTTCTAGCACTACTGCTTCATCAAAAAAAATAGCCGCGCTTTCCACTGGGAAAACACGGAGTTTTCTTGGATTGCTCGGACAGATTTATGGCAAATTTAGTCCGATCTTCTGTAATTGAATCAGTTCAGGTAACTAGGTTATGCTTTGAGGGTTGCTTTCTTTTGCTGTTTGCGCTTCAGCATCGAACCTGCACCTATTGTGCCTAGAGCGAGCAGACCCAAGGTGGAAGCGGGTTCGGGAACATCGGCGACACTTTGAGGGGTACCTGCGCCAAAGTAGGTACGGGTGGTATAAGTTGTACTTCCGCCTGCACTCAAAGAAAATAGATTGTTCAAAGCTAGAGTCACATCATACCCGTTACCAGCATCAATAAATTCGTCAGCATCTAATCCATCACCTCGGATCGTACTATCTAAAGCCGTGCCCGCGATAATCCTGCTACGCAAACCAGAAAAAGAATCTATTTCGTAGCGGCTGACAACTGGTATTGTACCTCCATCAGCTGAGATACCAACAAATGTTGTAGAAGTATTGGAGCCAGTAGCACTATCGGTTTCAAATAAAATTTCCCTTCCATTTGCTACCAGCCTACCACCACCGTCAATTAACGAACCATCAAAGTACAAGTCACCATCTAGGTAACGTAATAACTCGAAGCTGAGGCTAGTATTGGCGGTATTAGTAATATTGTAAGTTTGGGTTAATGTCGAGCCAGTTTGTACTCCATTTGTATAAGTTGGTGTGAGAATTTGATTTAAGTTAAACAGCAGACCACCATAATTGAAACTACTATTTGCTGAAGTGTTGGTTCCCGTGACCGTTGGATTTCCTAGATACCCCGAGCCGCCTATTGAACCACTAGTTAAGAATTTCCTTTGTCCACTATTACCAAATCTAATAGCGACACCGGACTCAAAGGAAGTTCCAGCACCAGTTCCAGAACCGATCGGATCGTAATAAGCATTGCTAGTAGTCGATCCTACAGCCGAGCCAAAAGAACCATATCCATCTACACCTATGGTTAGGGTTCCGTCTCCTGGTCCATTACTCAGAGTGAAAGCTTGTGCCGAACTAACTGCTCCCATCGCAACAAACATTGCACTCGCTGTTACGATCGATAACTTTTGTAGGGTAGTTAAAGAAGCCATAATTTCTATTTCTCCAAGTAATTATAAGGTTGAAAGTACCGAACCTCTAAAAGTCAGTACACCGAAAACTTACGATAAAACGGGTACTTTATCAGATTTCTCTAAGCTAGAAGGTGAAGATCCCTAAATGGTAAGTTCTTTTGAGCTAGTCTGAAATACTCGTTCTGTCAGAAGTTCGTTAAGTAGAGCTAGGATAAGAAATTGCTCATACCAAAGGCTTTTGAAAAACTTTTCGATCTACTTAAAATTCGATAGGCAATGATTTTAAAACTAGTAAAAACTACCAAATCAATATCTTTAAAATTTAGCTATTGCAGTAGTTTACCGCTCATCTCAATTTCATTACTAAAAACAAATTGGCATATCCAGATTGGTCAGGTCAACAATTTGAGTAAGTCTTCATCAAAAATTTACATCTAAAGATACAGAAAAATACTGCCAATATACGAAAAAAAATCAGCCAAATTGCTGGTAATCAACGCTTTTAATCCCAAAAATACTTAAAAATTAAGCTAAGACTGAATGAATTTTCAGTGAAAATCACCACAACATTTCTTGACAAATTCCTGTTACGTAAGTAATAATTAATATAGCTTTTCTAATTTTACTTAATTTCACCTAGATAATTGCAAGAAACTATTGTTCTCGAAATTAAGCGATCGCACTTAAGTAAATTTATCGGGTTCTGATTACGGTTCAATTTCTACTTTCACCCGTCAAATCGGTAAACTAGCAGTTAAGGCACGATCGCGATCGCATCTCACCACTACCCATTCTCTAAGTAAAATTCCTGCCACATCCGATCGATTAATACCTGATTTTCGGGAGTTTCCGATAGCTTGAGATATTCAATGGCTATTTGTCCGGCGGCTGGTTGCTGTTTGGAAACGGTGATTAAGTATTTGAGGGTCAAACCGAGTTGAATTCGTTCTAATTGTTTGGCAGTGACGATCGGCAGAGTAATTGCAGATATTGCTAACCCAATTAATGGCGGAATCACCGGAATCCACCAACCTTGTAAAAAGGCAAAAAAAGCGATCGCAATTAATCCTCCTTCGACCACGAGTACTAAAATTACAACCAATTTTGAATTTTTGACCAGCCAAGCTAAGGCTGCCCCGATGCCGCACCAAAATAAAATCCACAGCCACTCGGATGCTTCCGACCAAACTTGCAGCATGGGACGCCCATCTAAAGCGGCGCTCAAAATTTGGCTGGCGATATTGGCATGAATGGTTACTCCTGCCATTTGTTTGGCAGGGCCAAAAATTCGGCTGCTGTAGGGAGTTTGAAATAAATCGTTGACGCTATCGGCGATCGATCCGATCAAAACAATGCGATCGCGCAGTTTTTCTGGCGGAATTTGATTTGCCAACAAATCGGACATCGAAAAAGTCTCGAAACTTTCTCTAGTACCGTGAAAATTAAGTAAAACTTGATACCCCCCTGCATCAGCCCTTACATAACCGCCATCGTTAGATTGAAAGGGAACTATTAATGCTTTACCCAAACGCCTTTGATGGGGATGATAGGGAACGTCTTGTGGGGTAATTCCTTCTGCTTCTAGGTAGGTAAGGGCTAGTCGCAAACCGAGATTTAGGTGTAACGTACCGCCCGGTGGTTGCACGGAAAGCAAGGCGCGGCGCACTTTCCCATCTCCATCCAACACCTGATCGGCAAAGCCCACCCGATCTAATTGCGCTAATACTGGTGGTGGGGGAATTTTGCTACCTACAACTTTTTGAGTACCGATTAAATTAGGAGTATTTCTAAACACTTCGGCTAATTGGCGTTCTCCCGGCTGCACGGGTAAATCTCGATACAAATCCAACCCGATTGCTCTTGGCTTATAGGTTTTTATTGTCTCTATGGCAGTAGCCAATACCCGATCGGAAAGCGGATACTGACCGATTCTGCTAATATCCGAATCATCAATAGTAACGATCGCGATCCGAGTTTCTATCCGCGCTATAGGACGCGCTTGAAAAAATCGATCTAATACGTTCCACTCCATGCCCTGCAATAGTCCCGTCAAGCGCAGAATAATCACCGAACTGGCAACTATACCCGCAATACTCGCGATCCAACCTTTAGCTAACCTGATATTTTGAGAGTTTTGTTTGGCATTTTTGCGGGCTTTTGCCAATATTTGATGAGCTTGTTGGGCAGATTGTAAAGCAAATTGTGCTTTTTCTCTTTCTAGTCTTCTAGCTTGTTTTTCCGCAGCTAAATAAATTTCAACTTCTCGTTTGGCAAGTGTTTGACTGGCAGCTAAAAAACGATAATCCAGATCGGATAGCTTTTTGTTTTCTGCCCAATTCAGGGCACTTTGCAATGCAATGCCCCGCAAAAGATGAGATTCGTCTTGCTGTGCGGAGGTCATCCAAGCTTGGAAGTTTTGAGCGTAGGGACGTAGATTTTCTAGTTGTTTTGCTACCCATTCAAGATTAAATACGGCTTGATAAATACGGTTTTTTACTTTCAGCTTTCCCCGGTCGTTACGCACCAAACCGGATAGTACTAGTTCAATATGTTCTCGGCTGTCATTTACTCCCACTTCCTCCCCGGCGAGGACTTGTTGATAAATTCCCAGTAAGCGTCCGGCAATTAACTCGTTGGCTAAAATGCGATCGCGAATTGTCCGTAAATGCTGTGGTTCGTCTTGGAATTCCCACTTATCAACCAGTCGCGTTCTGACTATACTTTCTACCCAAAAAGATTCTGTACCGGGCGGAACTCTTAGCATTCCACTCACGGTTTCTTTACTATAATTTAGTACTAATTGGCAGATTTTCTGGGTAAGAAATGGCTGTCCTTCCGTCCAATTTAAAATCTCTTTAATAATCGCATTTGAGTTAACATTTTCTACTTCTAATCCTTGGGTTAAAGGTTGAACTTGTTCTAAAGAAAACCCATCTAATTCAATTGCTTGACCGATATTGAAGGGAGTGCGATTTTTATCTTGAATCAAATCGGCTGGTGTGGCAACTCCAAATATGGCAAATGTAATTCGGTTGAATTCGGGATCGATCGCTCTTTGGTTATAAAAAAAGCGAATCAAAGCAAAAAAGTCATCAACTGGAAAACCCAAGCTGAGAATACTATCTATTTCATCAATAAATATATATATTTTTTCTTCGCTAAATTGTACTAATAATATTTCCGAAATAAAGCGGCTCAATCTTTGAGGTAAAGGAATACCTTCTTGCTCTTGCCACCAAGTTTTTAAGTTGAATTTTCCTAAGAGTTTAAATCCCGAAGATAAATCGGCAATCACTCCCTTGTACCATTGAGAAGGGGTGATATTTTCACTGCCGATATTAGTCATATCGACTGTCGTACATTTAAAACCTTCTTGTTCTAGACGATGCTTAGTCCTCACTAACAGGGAAGACTTACCCATTTGCCGACAGTTGAGGACATAACAAAAATCACCTTGTTTTAAAGCTTGGTAAATTTGCTCATCTGCTTGTCGCTCCACATAGGTGGGAGCATCACTTTTTAAACTGCCGCCGACTTGATAGATGTCACACTTCATTTGCTATTTTAGCATTCGGTGATAAAGTTTTTTGTACAAAAATTCGATTTGACGGTAGCTGGTTTAATCTAGCTTCTTACCCATTTTTTTTACTTCTATCTATAGAAAGATTAAAAAAGTATAAGTACTAATTACTAGTCGCAATTAACTAATTATTGAGTGCCGATTTGCGCGATCGGTATTTCGATCGCAAACATTGTCCCTTGTCCCGGTGCAGATACGCAACGAATTTCTCCTCCATGCTTATCAACGGCAATTTGATAGCTAATCGACATTCCCAATCCAGTACCTTTACCTACATCTTTGGTAGTAAAGAAAGGATCGAATAATCTTCGCCGGATTTCTTCTGTCATACCTACTCCATTATCAGTAATGTAAATCCCCACTTTTCGATCGCTCAAAACTTCTGTACGAACGCGAATTTGTGGTTTCCAATTTCCATAATCTTTACGGCGTTTGCGCTCTTCTAGAGCATCTATTCCATTAGCAATAATATTCATAAATACCTGATTGAGTTGCCCTGCATAGCATTCTATTTTTGGTAAATTACCATATTCTTTGATTACTTCTATTGATAATTTGTCTGTTTGAGATTTCAGTCGATGCTCTAAGATCATTAAAGTACTGTTTATACCTTCATGAATATCTACTGATTTTACTTCTGATTCATCCAAGCGAGAAAACGTTCGCAACGACTTCACGATTTCCACAATGCGCTGAGTTCCCACCTTCATAGAATTTAATATTTTCGTGAGGTCTTCTACCAAAAATTTGATATCAATTGTTTCGATTTGATTGGAAATTTCGGCAGGTATATCCGGAAAATGATTTTGATATAAATGCAACAAGTTAAGCAATTCTTGATTATAATTATGAAGATGGTCTAAATTAGCGTGAATAAAGTTCACTGGATTGTTTATTTCGTGAGCGATTCCAGCTACTAATTGACCCAAGCTAGACATTTTTTCCTGCTGCACTAATTTTGCTTGAGCTTGAGTTAACTGTTGAATAGCTTGAGATAGTTGTTGCGCTTTTTCCCGTTCTTTGGATTCTGATAGTCGCAATGCTTCCTCTGCCAAAATCCGATTAACTACCTCTTTTTGCAGGTTTTCGTTTTGAAAAACTAATTGTTTTTGTAACCGACTAATAGTTAAGTGGTTTTCTACTCTAGCCAATACTTCTTCAATTTGGAATGGCTTATTAATATAATCCGCTCCCCCCATTTTAAAAGCTTTCACCTTATCATTTACTTCATTCATCGCGCTAATAAATATTACTGGTATTTGATTAGTTTGGGGACTTTCTTTTAAATTTTTACAAACTTGATAACCATCCATTTTAGGCATATTAATATCGAGTAAAATCAAATCTGGTGGGTTGATTTTGGCTGCATTTAAAGCGGTTATGCCATCGAGGAATGCTTCAACTTGATAACCTTTTTGGCTGAGTATACTAGACAAAAGGCGTAGGTTTTCCGCTAGATCGTCAACCACGAGAATTTTAGCCAAACTATCTTGATTTTTAGTTGCTTCTGGTTCGATGCTGCTATAGTCAAAGTTGGCAGGATAAAATTGGCTTGATTCAGCCAATGTTTCGGTATGACTTGCAAAGCAAGGAGTAGTAACAGAATTATTCGTTGCTAGAAGGGGTTTGAGACTTTCTTTTTCTTTACTTTCTAAGTGAAGTTCCCCGTCACTTTTTATTAATGTCACGGTTGATAAGGTATTTTGAAGACTGGGAATTTTTAGTTGAGTTAATTCTAAAATTTGTTGAAAATAGAAATTATAGGTAAGTTCGGTTAATCGATTAGCCAAAGTACTATTTGATTGAGGAATTTGTTCGATTAGTTGATAAATCAAAATATCGTCACCTTGAGAAGCTGCATAATTTAGGTCTTCATACCAATCGAGCGGCATTTCATCCACTTCAGAAGATGAATAATTGTTCGATTGCGGTACGGGTTGTGAGGGTTCGATCTCAATTTTAGAACAGCCGTTGTTTGGTTCTCTTTCCTCCGGCATTTCATATAAGTAACGCACACCTAAATGTTGGGACATTTTGGCAAAAATCTCCTGTTCTTGAAAAGGATGGCTGACAAAATCATCGCAACCAACTGACGACAGACGATTTATCTCTTCTGCTGAAGCGCGGGTGGTGAGCGCGACGATCTTGATCGGTTGAGTTCGAGCGGTGGCTGCGATCTTTCGGATCGCTTCATATCCATCTATTCCGGACATTGGCATCCCGATCCAGATCGAGTGAGGTTGCCAACTTTCCGAAAGGGCGATCGCATCTTCACCATGAATAGCTTCTCTTACTTGGAACCCAACCGGGGTGAGGAGTCTTACCATCAATTGACGAGTTTCCTTTACCTCATCCACGACCAAGATGCGATAATCGGGTTGGCCTGGTTCTAGGGCGATCGGTCTTTGGGTAAGCTGTAAAATTAAATTTTCATCTGTATCGGTCAGCGCAACTAGAATATCAAAAGTAAATGTCGTACCTTTTCCTAAACCACTCTTAATCGAAATATCTCCCCCCATTAATTGCACTAATTTGCGACTGATCGCTAAACCTAAACCAGTTCCTTGTCCGGATTGACGACCTGTTTCTGTCTGTGCAAAAGTTTCAAATAATAGGTGAAGTTCATTTTCTGCTATTCCAGCACCCGTATCTTCTACAGCGAATATTAAACGGATACGAGCATTACCTTGGCCGTTTTTGTGATTTTCTATTTTATGGTTTATGCTGGTAAAGTCTATTTTTACTTGTAATTTAACATAACCAAACTGGGTAAATTTAATGCCATTTCCCAGCAAGTTAATCAAAATTTGCCGTAATTTTTTTTCATCTGTTTTAATGTAGTGCGGTACGTTCTGGGCAATTTCAAAAATTAACTGCAAACCTTTTTCTTCGGCTTTCAGTCGCAGCATTTCCTTTAAATTTTCCAATAGTCGATATAAATTAAAATCATTTTCTTTAATTTCCTGCCGCCCCGCTTCGATTTTTGACATTTCTAGTACATCGTTAATCAATCCCAATAAATGCTCTCCGCTAGAATTGATAATTTCTATGTACTCTAGGTTTTCTTCGGATAAAGAAGGATCGTGACTCATTAATTGCGTAAACCCTAAAATAGCGTTCAGAGGAGTACGCAATTCGTGACTCATATTGGCTAAAAAACTGCTTTTAGCAGCGCTGGCAGCAATGGCTGTTTCTTTGGCTTGAGCGAGTTCAATTGTTTGGATTTGTAAGTGGTTTTTTTGCTGTTCTAATTCTTTAGTGCGGGCTTTTACTTTTTCTTCTAAGTGGCGCGAATAATCTTCTAATTTTTTATGGTAAAGCCGCAAGTTGGTAACCAGAATATAACCGGTGTTGCCAGCACCAGCACCAATTAAAGCTAACATTGGAGCAACTACCGGAATCCACCAGCCAATTAAAAAAGTTAGATAAGAAATCCCCAGCAGAGCGCATCCTAGTAATAAAATACTGACAACCGTCCATCGCTTATGAGCAAAAATCAATCCTGAAGTTGCGCCACATCCAGACCAAAAAAAAATCCACAGCCATTCTAGTAATTCTGGCCAAACTTTAATTAAAGGTCGTCCATCGAGTGACGCGCTTAATGTTTGACTGATTAAGTTAGCGTGAATAACTACGCCTGGTGTTCGCTGGGGACTGCTGAATATATTGCTGCTATAAGGAGTGAGAAATAAGTCATTAAGGCTTTGTCCAGTTGCCCCAATTAAAACTATTTTTCCTTCTATTTGATTACCAATTCTATTGTCTAAAACATCGGCTAGGGATATGGTATTAAAACTGTCTAAATCTCCGCGAAAGTTCAACAAAACTTGATAGCCACCAGAATTAGCGCCCACATAGCCGCCATCGTTTCCCGTTAAAGGTACGAAGACGGCTTTACCTAATCCTAATTTACTTATTCCCTTTTTTTTCTCTGTCGAAGTAGTATCGATTCTTCGCAAAGAAATTCCTTTCGATTCTAAATACATTAAACTGAGATGGGCGCTCAAACTTAATCTAGTTTGACCTTCATCAGTTTTAATTGACATTAATCCCCGGCGCACTTTGCCATCTGCATCTAACACTAAATCGGCGAGGGCAACTTGACCTAGTTTTTTTAAAGTTGGTGAAGGTGCAACCGTATCTCCAACTTTTTTTTCAACGCCGATCAAGTTTGGGGTGGATTTAAAGGTTTGAATTAATCGTTCAGAACCAGGTGGTACTTGTAAATCTCGGTAAAGGTCTAAACCAATCGCTTTTGGCTGGCGTGCTTTTAGGTTATCGATCGCTTGGGCTAAAACGCCATCGGGAATCGGCCATTTGCCGATTTTTTGGATGTCTGATTCGTTAATCGTGACGATCGCAATTCGATGGTCAATAGGTTCGCGAGGACGCAAGCGAAAATATTGATCGAGAGTTGCCCATTCTAGCATTTGAAATAGTCCTACTGCATTAGCAGCAATGACTAACCCCGCTACGGTAGGTGCGATAATTAAAGCGCCAAGCCATTGCTTTAGCATTTCGATCCGAGCAACTTGTTTGTTCGTGTAGATTCCCAATGCACCAAGGATATAGGTTTTATGGCAAAAGTGGTTCTTTTGCGATCGCTTCTAATCCAACCGATTTTAAAATTTGTTGCCAATTAGTTGTATAGGCAGTATTTTCAGGTTGGCTTCTTCTTAAATCCGCTAAGGTTGCTAAAGTATCGTACCAAATACCATTTTTGCCGTAGACGGCTGCCTGTTCGAGCGAGCCGATTTTGTCTAAATTACTACTCAACGCTGAAACAGACTCCACTCGTTTGATTTGCGCCTCGATTCCCGGGCTGTCAGGTCTCAGCGCGTTTTGACACATAACTTGAAAATACCACTTGTAATTTTTGCCTTTTTCTAGTGGCGGTACGTCAGTTGGCAGCTTAATGCTAATTATTCCCGATTCGCCCGTAATTGGTAATATTTTTTGGTAAAGATTATTTTTGCTTTCATCCTGCAAACTAAAAAATACCTTTCTGGCAGAGGTGGGCGGCATATAAACCAAAAATGTCGGATGTGCGGCAACTGTTAATGCTTCGTTTTTAACGGGAATTAAGGGTGTAATAAATGTTTGGCTAATCGTGGTATCTTGGGGACAAATCTTGCCATCCGGACTGCGAGAAGCTCCCCCTGCCGAGTTATCCGGTTTGCCTTCTCCCTGCGGCTCGAAAGTGACGCTGAGTTGCGTAGTTTGGGGAGAGTCAGACGTGGGATGACCGGAAGCTGGCCGTGCTTGTAACTCGTTCGGTAATGCTAAGTTCAGGAATAGTTCCGAGGCAAGGGTCATCGAAAAAAGGGCGAGCGGCAGAAAGCGATTTAACCTAGTCATAATGGAAAATCCTCATGAAAACTAACATTTTTATGCGTAGCAGTCTATATCGTATTTGCAGTTGTTAAATAAACTACTTTTTTTACTCAGAGATACTAAGTAGGTAATTGGTGTTACTTTTAAGTAGTATAGTTAATTATTAATTGTAGTAATAGTTTTGGCGGTTGTAAAGAGACAAGAATTCAGTTATTTTTCCTACTTTTCCCACTTGTATGAAATGTATAAATCGGCTGCCCTACCTTTCCTACTTTTAATTAAGCATTATTACGGATATTTATGCAATTAACTTAAAAAATTGTTGTTTTTTATACTTAAAATATACCAGTACATCAAAAATAATCTAAAAAATTTCCATGAAACAGACCGATCGCTATCTATACATATCCAGTACTTTAGCCTTCTTTTTATTTTGCATTAACCTGCCAACCACCGCGCAAATTTGGCCGGATACCTCTTTACCAGAAAACTCAACAGTAATCAATGGTAATAGGGTGGTGATTCAAGGAGGAACCAGTGTTGGAAAAAACCTGTTTCATAGCTTTCAAGAATTTTCTATACCCAGAGGAAGCGAAGCATTTTTTAACAATTCTCTTGATGTTCAAAATATTATTACCCGCGTGACAGGTAGCAAACTCTCAAATATTGACGGTATACTTCGCGCCAACGGTACTGCCAATTTATTATTGATTAATCCCAGCGGTATCGTTTTCGGGCCTAATGCCCGATTAAATATCGGCGGTTCGTTGATTGCAAGTACGGCAAATAGTATTAGATTTGCTGATGGTAGCTTTTTCAGTGCCACCAACTTGCAAACGCCAGCATTATTGACGATAAACGTACCTACTGGTTTGCAATTCGGGGCAAATTCCGCTGCGATCGCGATCGAAAATACAGGGCACAACCTAAATCTCGTCAACTCAGCATACCCGGTATTCATCAGAGGTAACGAAAATGGACTGCGGGTGCAACCAGGTAACTCGATAGTTTTAGTCGGTAATGGCATAGCTTTAGAAGGTGGTATTCTCACAGGAGAAAAAATCAAATTAGGTAGCGTAGAAACAGGTATAGTTAATCTCGATCCAATTGATTGGACGCTAGATTATTCGGGTATTCAAAATTTTAAAGATGTAGAAATATCAGCACGATCGTTAACTGATGCCAGTCACTCCATTCAAATTCAAGCACGTTCGATTTCCATTCGCGATGGTTCGGTCGCATTAATCGAAAATCCCGGTATTCAACCCCCTGGAAAAATCGAAGTTAACGCAACCGAATCTCTCGAACTAGTTGGCACTACTACCGACGGAGCGATCGCTAGTGGCTTGATTAGCAATGCCATAGGAATTGGCAATGGAGGAGATATAAATATATCAACCAGGGGGTTGAGCTTGCGAGAAGGAGGAATTATTACTGCCAGAAGCTTGAGTCCCGCTACGGGAGGTAACGTAAAGGTTAATGCTTCCGAATCTGTAGAAGCAATCGGATTTTCCTTATTTAACCCATCTTCTCTTAGCACGCTCAACACAACTGCTTATAGTGCGGGAAATAGCGGTAATGTTACTGTATCCACTCAACAATTAACCACATTAAATGGCGGAATTGTTGGTACTACAACCTATGGTAGTGGGAACGGCGGCGATGTAGTTGTTAATGCTAATTCTATAGAATTAACGGGAATTCAGCCAATGATTTTTGCCCCCAGTACTGTCGGTGCTGCTACTTTTAATGCAGGCAATGCAGGCAGTTTAAATATCGCAACTTCCAGATTAGTTTTAAAAGATGGAGGAAGAGTAATTTCCTCTACCTTAGCTTCTGGAAATGCGGGGAGCGTGACCATTAATGCTGCTGAATTCGTGGAAGTCAGCGGTACGGTATTCGGTTCGATTAATCCTAGTTTGATCGATTCTTCTGCTAATCTCGCCGATCCAAATGTCAGACAAATTTTAGGGTTACCACCTACACCTTCTGGTGCTTCGGGAAACGTCACCATCAACGCGGGAAGTTTGAGAGTACTAAATGGTGGATTAATCAGCGTTAGAAATGATGGTTCTGGAAATGCTGGTTTGCTGAGCGTAAATGCTGGGGCAATTTATCTGACTAATTCTGGTGGAATTACGGCTGCTACTACATCCGGTGAAGGTGGTAATATTCGGTTGCAAACTCAAATTTTGCAATTACGCAATAACAGTGCAATTACTGCTACTGCTGGCGGTACTGGGAATGGTGGTAATATCTCTTTGGAAACCGATACGTTTGTGGCGCTGGAAAATAGCGATATCACTGCTAATTCTATTGCCAATCAAGGTGGTAGAGTAAACATTAATAGTGCTGGTATTTTTGGTAGCCAATTTAGGCAAGCAGAAACAACAGAAAGCGATATCACTGCGACGGGGGGAAATCCTCAATTAAGCGGGACGGTAGAAATTAATACTCCTGATGTTAATCCCGGTGCGGGATTGATTGAATTACCAGAAAATGTTGCCGATCCTACTACTGAAATTGTGGCTGGTTGTGCAGCCGATCGCGGTAATCGATTTGTGGTTACGGGAAGGGGTGGTTTGCCGATCGATCCCAATCAAACCCTGCGAGGGAGAGCGCTTTGGCGAGATGTGCGAATTTTAGCAAATGGGGAATCGCGGATGGAAAACCTACAGAGAGTTTCATCTTTGCCGGTTAATTCAAATCATCGATCGCCAAACCTAAATTATCAATCCCTAATTAGGGAAGCAACTGGATGGAGTCTTAACGAAAAAGGACAATTGCAACTGGTTGCTAATGCTGAAAAAGCGACAGGGCAAAATGCTTGGAATCAACCAAATAATTGCGGTATTTGAGTAAAAATAATGAAAATATTTAAATTTTTTTGTTTGAGTTTGCTAAGTTTATTAATAGCTACTATTGTTGCTCCGGCAATTGGTAAAACTAATCATCAATTAAATAGTGTTTTTTCAATTAACTTTAGTCAAAATGCCGGGGCTGACCCCTCCCCAACCCCTCCCCTGCCAGGAGAGGGGCTTTCCGGCCTTAAAAAGGGGGGCAGGGGGGATCGAGAAGGAGTTTGGGGGGTTAGTTTGTCCGAATCAAATACTGTTTCGCTTTTAGAGAGGGGAAAAATTCTCTACGAAGCCGGACGTTTTTCTGAGGCGGCGACTGTTTGGGAACAAGCAGCGAAAGAACTGGAAGTAAAAGGCGATCGCCTGATTTATGCGATTGGTTTAAATCATCTATCTAACGCTTATCAAGAATTGGGGAAATGGGAGGATGGGAAAAACGCGATCGCGAAAAGTTTAAACATTCTACAAACTCAAATCAAGTTAGAGCGAAAAAATCTGGCCATTTTAGGTCAAGCTTTCAATACCCAAGCCAATCTTCAGTTAGCGATCGGACAAACGGAAGCGGCTTTAACTACTTGGAAACAAGCAGAAGCAGCATATGCCAAAGCAGGGGATGAAATCGGTATTATCGGTAGTCAAATTAATCAAGCACAAGCATTACAAGCTTTGGGATTATACCAAAAAGCTAAAAATAACTTAGAAAATGTGAACGAGCGATTCAAATCTTTGCCTGATTCTTTACTCAAAGCTACGGGTTTAAGGAGCTTGGGAGAAGCATTGCAAGTTTTGGGAGACTTGCGCCAATCTCAAGAAGTTTTAAACCAAAGTTTGGCGATCGCTCAAAAATTCAATTCTCCCGCCGAAACTAGCGCCATTCTTTTTAGTTTGGGCAATCATGCTAGAAGTGTTGGAGATAGTAAAAAAGCGCTTGATTTTTATCGGCAAGCATTTGCGATCGCACCTAGTCAAATTAATCAGCTAGAAGCTTTACTCAATCAACTCAGTTTAACCATAGAGAGCGAAAACTGGGAAACCGTCCAAGTATTACTGCCACAAGTAAAATCAAAAATTAACGACCTTAATTCCAGCCGACTTTCCATTTATTTACAAGTTAATTTAGCTAATAATTTACTGAAATTGCCGTCAAATATTAGCGATGTTTCCTCGACAAATGAGATAAGTCAACTACTAGCTAATGCCGTAAAACAAGCCAGAGCATTAGACGATCCGAAAGCAGAATCTTATGCTTTGGGAGCGATGGCTAAATTATATGAAAAAAATCAACGATGGGTTGACGCTGAAAAATTAACGCAACAAGCGTTAAATATTGCCCAATCAATTAGCGCTAATGATATGATGGCTAACTATGCTTGGCAGTTGGGTAAAATTTATAAACAGAAAGGAAATATTCAAAATGCGAACGCAACAGCGTCGCGCGCTAGCGCTATCGCAGCTTATACCCAAGCAGTGAATACCTTGCAAATTCTCCGCAGCGACTTAGCAGCAATTAATCCCGACGTGCAGTTTTCCTTTCGAGAAAGCGTAGAACCCGTACATCGAGAATTAGTAGAATTACTCTTATTTGAACAACAACCAAGTCAACCAAATCTCAAACAAGCACGACAAATTATCGAAGCACTTCAATTAGCCGAACTAGATAACTTTTTCCGAGAAGCTTGCTTAGACGTTAAACCGAAACAAATTGATGCAATTGATACAGAAGCAGCCGTTATTTATCCGATTATTTTAGAAAATAGTTTAGAAGTTATTGTATCGTTACCAGATCAACCTTTATTCCACTATAGAACCAAGTTACCCAAAACGGAGATCGAAAGTAATATTGACGAACTTCTCCAATCAATTAACCCAGCTTTTTCCGCTAATTCTCGTTTGCAAATTTCCCAAAAAATTTATGATTGGTTGATCGAGCCAGCGGAAAAGGAATTAGCCACCAGTAACATTAAAACTTTGGTATTCGTGCTTGATGGCGTATTGCGAAACGTGCCGATGTCAGTACTTTATGATGGACGAAAATATTTAATAGAAAAATACAGCATCGCCCTGACTCCCGGTTTGCAACTACTACCAACATTAGGTTTAGCACGCACCAAAATCAAAGCGTTAACTGCTGGATTAACAGAAGCTAGAAGCGGTTTTTTAGCTTTGCCTGGTGTAGAAAATGAGTTAAAAGAAATTGCAAACGAACTACCTACCCAAGTCCTGTTAAATCAAGACTTCACGGAAACTAATTTGTTTAATAAAATCAACGCAGATGCTTTCCCGATCGTACATTTTGCTACTCACGGACAATTTAGTTCCAATCCCGAAGAAACATTCATTCTCACTTGGAATCAAAAATTGAATATCAGAGAATTTGAAGACTTATTGCGTTCTAGGGAAAGCAGCCAAACTAATCCCATTGAATTACTTGTTCTCAGTGCTTGTCAAACGGCGGCGGGGGATAATCGAGCCACTTTAGGATTAGCAGGAGTAGCAGTAAGATCCGGCGCACGCAGTACTTTAGCAACTTTGTGGTCGGTTCGAGATTTATCTACCGCTACCCTAATTGCGGAATTTTATCGACAACTTACCCAACCTAATATGACGAAAGCCGAAGCATTGCGTCGCGCTCAATTAGCTTTGTTAAAAACACCGAAGTACGAGCATCCATTTTATTGGTCGCCGTTCGTGTTGGTGGGGAATTGGTTGTAGCAACAAGGTCTAATTTTTTAAAATCCGGATTTAGTATAACAGAAACCCGGTTTCTTGAAGAAATCGGGTTTCTATCCCTCACGTTAACTGGAATCTGCTGTAATTATTCAGTCCCCTGATATCCTGTTAATTTTTAATTTGCTCCCACTGTCTCCAATTTCCGCGACTGCACCTGACGTTCTCCTTTTACCACTAACTGAATGCTACGATTTGGCGCTGTCACTAAACCACGTCTTATCGGTTTTACCTCGCGATCGTCAGCAAGTGCCAATTCAACGCGACTGAGTATCTTCGCTAAAGCTATTTTCATTTCAAACAAAGCAAAAGCAAAACCAATACAACGTCTCGCACCTGCACCGAAAGGCAGAAATTCATAAGGAGAATATTGCCTTTCCAAAAATCTTTCTGGTTTAAATTGTTTCGGTTCTGGATATAAATCTTCTCGTTGATGTATCAGATAAATAGAACCCATCAACACCGTACCCGGTTCTAAATCGTAACTTCCCCGCGATACTGGTTCTTTCGGCACTCTTGGGAAAGTAAGCATTCCCACTGGATAAATCCGCAAAGTTTCCGAACAAACGGCATTCAGATAAGGTAATTTGAAAATAGCATTAGAGTCTGCATCGTTTCCCAAACTATCGAGTTCTTCTACTAATTTCTGGCGTACTTCTGGCAGTTTGTGAATCCAATACAATGCCCAAGCTAAAGCGGTAGCAGTAGTTTCGTGACCGGCGATCAAAAGGGTCATCAATTCATCTCGCAATTCTTCATCGGTCATTGATTGTCCTTGTTCATCTCTAGCTGCTATGAGCATACTGAGAATATCGGTACGAGATGAATCGGGATTTTTTCTCCGTTCTCGAATTTCTTCATAAATGAGTTGGTCAACTTGCTGCCGTTGGCGTAAAAATCTCCCCCACGGACTCCAAGCACCTAAATCTTTTTGCAAAGCTGGAAAATAAAGCATGGTAACGCTCAAAGGCGTACCTGTTTCATCCAGCAATTTACTAAGCAGTTTTTCTAGTTTTTCGGCGCGTGGCCCTTCATAGAGGCCAAATACTGCTTCTAGGATCGTCCGCAGGGCGATCGCTTGGGTGACAGAACGAGCGCTGAAAGGTTTGCCTATCTGCCATTTATTGATGATGTCGTTTGTAATATTGTCGATCGTATCACCGTAAGTTCGCATCCTTTCACCATGAAAGGGAGGCATCATCAACTGACGCTGACGTTGATGTGCAGCGCCACTGAGCATGATCACGGACTGCTTTCCTAGCAAAAATTCAAAAATTCCGTTGAACTGACCTGGTGCCTCGAATTGCTTGGTGTCACTTGACAAAATTTGTTGCAAGGCTTTTGGATTACTTACGAACACTAAAGGATCGAATTTAGTGCCTAATCTAATGGAAAAGATATCGCCATAGCGTTTGGCGCACTCTTCCATATATGGCATGGGACGAAAGACCCATTGGAGAGTTTGGATAAAGGTGGGTGTTTGCGGGCCGGGTGGTAGTTTCATTGCTACTGTTTGATATTGCAGATCTTTTTTCTAAGTTAATTCAATTAAGTTTTAGTGTAGGTCGATCGATTTTCGATTGCTGATAATTGCTTTTTTAAAAGGATAGAGATTATAGCAAATTAGAGACAAATATGTTGAATGCCAACTGGGGAAATCAGCAAATTATGTCGTGTCCGGTTGTATTGGTAGGGTAAGTGTGATGGGAAAAACGATCTGTGGGAATCAGAGGTTAAATTTTTACCGCAGATGTAAGCAGATATAGGCGATAGCCTTCCCGCAGGGTACGCAGATAAACGCAGATAAGAAGGGGATTTTTTTAGGTAATCGATGTTACCGGGTATGAGATTACGATCGCCGATCGCAAATGACCAATGACCAATGACAAATGACATTTAACTTAATTATCTGTGCATTACTGATAAGTAATCTACTTTCGCAACATAAAAGTTGTAAAATCTTTGTTAAATAAATTCAGCACGTACTGTCTCCTCATACACATTAAGGAACTCAGCATGACTGCAACGACCCCAAAAGCAACCTCAGTCCCCGATTTTTGCGAAGGTATTCAATACTTTGGCGAAGCGCTACCGCATTTCGAGACGTATGGTGTAAAACCTGCGATCGCAGAAGGCAATGTCGCCATTTCCGATCCTACCGACCCAGCCGCAGTGTATCAAACTTTGCTGCTAGCTGACGCTCTTCGTTATCTTACTTTGCAAATCACGGGTAGTAAAGCTTCGGGACACCCAGGCGGTTTTGCCAGTTCTGCGGAAGCTCATGCCGCTTTAATTTTGCTGGGTTATAAGAATATTCTCACGGAAGTGGGACACCACGCGCCGGGATTTTATAGTTCGATGTTCCTCGATCGCTCTTTGGAGGACATGGGTATTTCTACTGTGCAGCAGTTGCGCGATCGTTTCCGCGAAAAGCACGGTCTTTTGGGCCACCTTTCCGGCTACATTCCCGGTATTCTCGCACCTGCTGGCCCACTCGGTCAAGGTCAGCACTTTGCAATGGCAGCTGCTTTATTGCACAGAGACAAACTTTTCCCCTTCACGATGGGTGATGGCGGGATGGGCGAACCTTATCCGATGAGCAGTATGGCACATTTCCACACTGCTTATCCCAGTGCAACTAACTTTTTACCAGTGTTAGTTTGGAACGGTTACAGTCAGGAACACCATAGCATGGTTTCCACTAAAACCAATGAGGAAATGATCGCTTATTGGAAAGGTAATGGTTTTGCAGAAGTTATTTTAGTAGATGCTAAAAACTTTGATGATAAAAACCAACCCGGTGATTATGTTGATAGCACCGCTTTCTCTTTTGAACAGCGTCTTGCTTTCACCAAAGCAATTTTAGCTAGTGTAGATAAAGCAGCAAAATCTGCACTTGGCGGTAAACTAACGGCATTTATTATCAAGCAATTGAAAGGTGCAGGAGTTCATGCACGGGGAGCAAAATCTCACAATCTTTATCCTAAAGATACATTAGATGCGCCGCACATTTCCGAAGCTTTGAAAGGTCGTGCATTGTCTGTGGAAGCTTGGCAATTAGTGCGAACAAATTGCGAACGGGCAGGTGGTGGCCCTGCGGCCAAAACTGCGGTAACGGAATCTGTATTACCGTTACCAGAATTAGGTCAATTACCTTTAGAAGAGTATTCAGTTGGTGGAGAACCGAAAGTTTCAACAACCGCAATGGGGCGATTAGTTGGGAAAGTGGGAGAATGCGATCGCGCTTTTTTAGTCACCAACGCTGACGGTAACGAAGCATCTGCAATTGCCAATATAAACCAGGCATTAAAGATTATTCACCCCACCACAGATGACCTTTACAATCAATCACCAAACGGACAAGTTTACGAACCTTTGAGTGAAGATGCTTGTGCGGGATTAGCCGTTGGTTTATCTTTGATGGGTGCAAGAAGCTTGTGGTGTTCCTACGAATCTTTTGCCATCAACGGATTACCAATTTGGCAAACTGTCACCCAAGCAATGGCAGAATTACGCCGTCCAACTCCTTCCACGATTACTTTATATACCGCAGGCGCATTAGAGCAAGGACGCAACGGTTGGACGCACCAACGCCCGGAAATTGAAGCATATTTTGCGGCGATGATGCGAAATGGCAATGTGTTCCCATTATTCCCACCCGATGCTAACAGTATCCAAGTTTGTTATGACTGGGCATTAACAACTAAAAATAAGGGAATTGTGATTACTGCCAGCAAATCACCGTTGCCAATTCGTACCACTTTTGAACAAACTCGTCAAGGTTTAAAAGATGGTGCAGTTGTATTGCATGAAGTTCCCGGCGGTAAGAAAGTTGTGTTTGCAGTTGTTGGCGATATGACGCTAATTCCTGTATTTGAAGCAGCAGCTTTCTTGGAAACTGAAGGTATCGGCGCGAAGATTGTTTCTGTTGTTAATCCTCGCCGTTTGTATCGTCCTAATGATGTTGCTTGGGATACTTGTTCTGAAGCAGATGGTGAATTTTTGGATGATGCCAAATTCGCTGAAATCTTTGGTGGTGATGCGTTAATTGGTGTCACTGGTGGCGCAAGTGGAATGTTAGAACCTGTGATGTTGAGAAGTAACGCCAAACGCGATACTTTTGCATGGAAACGTGGGGAAACAACTGCAAGTGCTGGTGAGTTGATGGCGTTTAATGGATTGACTGCGGAGGCGTTGACAAAACGTGCGATCGAGTTAGTGCATTAAGAATTAACCTCTCCCCCAATCCTCTCCCCTGCGAGGAGAGAGGCATTGAATTCTTTCCCCTTCCCTACAAGGGAAGGGGGTTGGGGGGTTAGGTAATTCCGCAGTATTGGCTTAAATTGAAACCGGGCGGCTCGATCGATTTTGCAATCACCACAAGTACGGGAGAGCCAACAGTGTTGGTATAATAAATAGTTAACCTTAAATAGAACAGTAGATATGATGCCTATCGACTTTGGCAAAATCAATAGTGGGAACACAAGTAACACGGCTCTTCATCCTAGAGAGATATTTACGGCTCTACCCAGTAAGAAAGAAGGCAAGTTTGAATATCCGAGAGATGTTCAAACACAAGTTTGGGATCATTGGTTTTCCCAGGAGAGATGAAAAAGATCTCGTGATTAAAATGAATACTGGCAGTGGCAAAACTGTAGTAGGGTTACTTATCCTAAAGAGTTGCTTAAATGAAGGTAAAGGCCCCGCAGTTTATGTAGTTCCTGACAACTATCTGGTAAGACAGGTTACTGGTGAAGCAAAAGACCTGGGAATTGAAGTTACGGATGATACTAATTCTCATAGATTTCTGTCGGGGAAAGCTATTTTAGTTATTAATATATACAAGCTCGTCAATGGAAAGTCAGTTTTTGGTGTTGGTGACGAAGGTAGAAAAATCGCGATTGGTAGCATTATTATTGATGATGCTCATGCGTGCCTCGATACAGTAGAAGACCAATTTATGTTAATAATCGATAGCCAAAATACGGCATATCAAGAAATTTATAATTGCTTTAAAGAATCACTTCATGCTCAATGTGATACAAAGGCATCTGAAATTGAGAATCGAGATCTTGATGCTTATATGCAAGTGCCTTTTTGGAGTTGGCAAAGTAAGATATCAGAAATATCAACTATATTAATTAAACATAAAGATGAGGAATGGATAAAATTTGTATGGCCTTTAATCAAGGAATCATTACCTTTATCAAGGTGCGTTGTTAGCTCAGACAAAATAGAGATTTCCCCACACTGCATACCAATTGATATGATTCCAAGTATCACAAATGCTTCTAGAAAGATATTTATGACTGCTACTTTAGTAGATGATAGCATTTTGTGTAGCCATTTTGGTATTACAGATACAGAGAACTCTATCAATAAACCTGTTATACCTGACACAGCAGGTGATATTGGTGATAGGATGATTCTTCTTCCACAAGTGATCAATACTGACTTAACCGACGATGATATCAAGCAATTTTGCAAGTCGATTGCACAAGATGTAAATGTTGTTGTTATTGTTCCTTCAGACTATAGAGCTAACTACTGGAAAGATCGGGCAGATTTAATTTTGGATAAACATAATTTGTATGAAGGAGTAACTCGATTAAAAAAAGAAAAAGTTGGTCTTACAATATTAGTAAATCGCTACGATGGAGT
This sequence comes from Leptolyngbyaceae cyanobacterium, assembly GCA_036703985.1. GTDB lineage: Bacteria > Cyanobacteriota > Cyanobacteriia > Cyanobacteriales > Aerosakkonemataceae > DATNQN01. The sequence goes on along the minus strand of DATNQN010000108.1, from coordinate 60,105 downwards.
AGACTTACCTAAAGAGGCGTGTAGATTTCTTGTAATTGATGGACTGCCATCTGTTAGACGGCTAATTGATAAAGTTGAAAGTGGCATAATAATGGGAAGCTCAAGAAAAGCTGCCCAACTAATTCAGAAAATAGAACAAGGAATGGGACGTGGGATTAGATCTAGTGATGACTACTGTGTTGTATTTTTAATGGGACGTAATCTTACTAGCCAATTGTATGCAGGAGGCGCAATAGATAGATTTTCTCCAGGAACTAAAGTGCAAATAAACCTATCAGAGCAGATTTCCGATCAGATTAAGGGAGGAAATTTGTCTCAGATAAGGGAAGTAATTATGTATTGTTTACATAGAAAGCAAGAATGGGTATCTGCTAGCAAGGGGGTTTTGGCATCACTTTCATACGAAACAGGTAGTACACCTGATTTGGTAACAATTGCACAAAGGAAAGCATATAATTTGGCTTCTATAAACAACTACGATGCCGCAGTTAAAGAGCTTGACAAAGTGGTAAAATTAGTAGAAGAAAAACCGTTAAAGTCATATTTAAAACAATGCTTGGCAGAGTACACTAACTTCTACGATGGGGCAGAAGCACAAAAAATTTTGATGGCGGCAGCTAGTGATAATTCAAGAGTAACTAAGCCAATACAAGGAATTGCATATCACAAACTTGAATCGAAAGTTATGGATCAAGCAAGAATATGTGGAGATTATTTAAGAGCAAAATTTGACGATCCAAATAAAATCATTATTGAAATGAATGGATTGTTAGAATCATTGATATTTAAGCCAGATACAGCAGAGATATTTGAAGAATCATTTAAGAAAATTGCCCGCTATATAGGGTTTAATAGCCAGCGACCAGAAGCAGAGTATGGGAAAGGGCCAGATGTACTTTGGCAGGTCGGAAACCTAACATACTTCGTAATCGAGTGTAAAAATGGAGCTACTACCGATACTATTATTAAGGATTACTGTAATCAGTTAAACGGATCTGGCGTTTGGTTTACTAATAGTTACGATCAAACTTGCAGATTTACTCCGATTATGGTTCATCCATCAGTGAAATTAGAATATGCTGCCTCACTTCAACTAGACACGACGCGAATTATTAATGGGGAAAAGCTGAATCTATTACGTAAAAATATATCTAATTTCATCAGGTCATTATGTGTAGAGAACAAGATTAATGACGATGAATTTATTAGAGAAAGATTGATATACCATAAACTAAGAGCCGATGATTTTTGTGCCAATTATACTACTGGGTTTGTAACGAAAGCACAGTAATGGCAAGGCACCTACGCTAATGAAAATCAATGAGGACTTTAATATGATTTCTGAAAATCTCAAAAAAATTGTCAGTATAATCATCCTCCATCACAGAGAGGTTTTTCAAGAAAGCCTAACTCCGATGAAGCTGCAAAAGCTTTGTTACTATGTCCAAGCTATTTATATGGCTACTCACGATGGAGAACCATTATTTGCAGAAGATTTTGAAGCTTGGACTTATGGGCCTGTGATTCGTGCATTATATGATAAGTACAAAGATTATGGATGGAGAAGCATTCAAGAAGAGTTTGAATTTCCAGAACTAGAACCAGAAAAAGTAGCGTTGATCAAACAAATCGTGGAAGCTTACGGACGATATGATGGCGCAGCTTTAGCTACCATGACTCATCGAGAAGATCCTTGGCTAGATGCTAGAAAAGGATTGCCTGAAACTGAAGGTTCTAATGCTTTAATATCTAAAGAGTCTATGAAGAGTTTCTTTGAGATTAAGCTGGCTGCTTATGTAGGCTAATCCAAATGGCTAAGAAAAAAATTGAAAGCAGTGTTCTCAAAAGTTTCGCCGAAGACTCTTATCGCAAAATATCAAATGAAAAACTCAGGATTTCCTTCAAATTTGTTGATTGGGAATCAGAAGAGTTTTTTCTGCACGGTTTAAATAAAAAATATTATGAACTACTTTTTGATGCCTTTAATGACATTCAAAATTCGACAGCTGATGATATTAAGCAGCAAACCCATCCCAGGCTGATGCCTAAATTTATTAATTGGAAAGGGGATAGCACCATAACAAGAAGTGCGTTTCCAGATAAAATTAAAGATTCACTGCGTGCTCAATGCGGCAATGATGAGAATGAATTACAAAAGCAATATGAGGAAATGACTAGAGACTCTTTTGAACTTAGAGTTGCCAAAGGATATGGGAGAATACATGGCTTTATTTTTGATAATACGTTTTATATAGTATGGTTTGACCCTGCACACAATCTGTTCCCAGGTATGGATGATAAAGGAAGAGATAGAAAACCTAAGCTTCCGAGCGAAGTTGCACAGGTAAAAAGTTTTTCCACGGAAGAAATTAATCGCATTAAAGAATTAAATATAACCCTTTCTGAAGAAAATCAGAGACTTAGGCAAGAAAACGCAGAGTTAATGCAGCTTCTAGATCGAGAAACTGAGCCTAATGAGTAAATTAATCGTTTGTTTTTTTAGGTCTGAATGACTCTACGATATCGTCGATCGCAACCAACTTAACTTGCAAACGTTGATTCACCGCCAGTGCAATTTTTTGCAACATTGACAGCGAATGTCCCTCATAATCTGCATCTTCAAGTCGCGCAATGACTGACTGTTTTGTACAATGCGATCGCAAGTTAAGCTTGAGTTAATCAAGCTTATAAAACCAACCTCTGCCAACAAATGAAGATAAATTGTAATGTGACATCAAGGAATTACTTTATCTTCATCACACAGAGAAATGATTCGATTCACAAAAGCTTTTAGCTCTGGACAAGCTTGAATCGCAATCATCAAATCGTTCTTCTTTAAAATCGCTTTGCCATCACTCTCTTTATTATAATCTCTTCTGCATTTACCTACTCTAAAAATCTCCTTAATCCAATAAGAAGGAGGTTTTTGGTGATTCACAGTTTCAGGAGAACCACTAGGAGCAGAACGATCGTGTTTTGCTAAACTTTTGATAGTTTCCCAATATGGCAAAAGCCATGCTTCAAAATCATGCAATGCTGTATGGGGATAAAATTTGGGGTTATTTCCCACCCATTTTGTCATTTTAGCTTTAGCATCAGCCGCATCTTCAAAGTCATTTGTTCCCGTATAAACATCTGTAAGTGCAATCACAGCATCATATCCATCATTATCTAAAAGATTTTCAACAACACGCTTGAGTTTATCTTCCTTGGGAATGCGACCATTCTGCGGAATAAATTTAAGCTTAGGCATTTTTTGCTCTAAACGACTTTGCAGAAACTCACGTAATTTCTCTCTAAATGCTACTTCAGTAGCGCCTTCAACCAAAATAGCAATTTTCATGGACGACCACCCATAACATTCATTGCCCAAACTTGATCAAGGCTGTAATCTTCTAACCACTTATCCAGGTTAAGAGTGTCAGCCCAAGTCATTTTTGCTTCACCTTCTTCGATATCGCAAATCAAAACTTCCCGTGGTTCTAGAAATCTAATTAGTCGATCTGAGTGGGTTGCAACGATTAGTTGAGTGTGTTTTGCAGCTTCTCTCATTAAATATACTAACTGTCTTAAAAGTTCGGGATGTAAACTAACTTCCGGCTCATCTAGCAAAGTGATTGTTGTTAAATTTTGACTTTGCAAAAGAGTAACCAACCACAAAAATCGCAGTGTTCCCTCTGATAATTCATGTACGTAGATAGGTTGAGAAAAATTTCTATCTGTCCAAGTCATTGTAAGAGTTCCAGCGGCTACTGGAGGAAAGTTTAATCGCTCAAAATCTGGAAAGGCAGCAGATAGAATATTTTCAACCATTTCAAAGCGATCGCGATCGGTTTCCCGCAGGTCATAAAGACAGGAAACCAAGTCTTCACCGCTTGCTCCAGGCAACTTTGCAGGGCGCATTGCTTGCGGTAAACGAATTGCGCTTTTCTCTGAAACATCGAGTGCCCCATAATAGGTACACGAAGCAAGACTCTTTCTCAAATTCTCTGGTTCGCGATACATTTTAGGAACTTGAGAAAGTGATGTTTCAAGAGGGTTGTGTTCCCAATTCGGCCTCAAAAGTTTGCGGTCTTCTTGACTAAAATACTTAATATCTAACCCATCTGATTCAATATACTTAAAGGGTTCAGGGGCGCTTATATTGCTTTGCTGTGTTAAAGTTTCGTCTCTAATTTCATAAGATAAACCTTTAGGATATAAATTTAAACTATACTTTAAAGGCTGTCTTTCTGGGACTTTCATTGAAACAGCAATTTCTAGTTCCCGTGCTTTACCTCGTGTCAAAATTTCATTCAATCCACCTTTGAGTTGCAATATATTATGTAAATTCCCTCTTGCTGAAGCAGCTAGTACGGAAAGAACATCTAAAAAAGAAGTTTTTCCCGATCCGTTTGCACCAATCATAACGATGAGATTTCTCATCTCAAGGTCAATATCTTGAAGACGTCGAAAACCTCTTACTGATATGTGTTCAAATGTATTCATACGGCTAAATGTCATCATTCTCACTAGTTAAAATTGCCTAGACAGTCAAGTGTAGGTCAATCCTTAGTATATCTACTTTAGAAGCTTTAGGTACGGGAGATCGCAACCAACTTAACTTCCAAACGTTGATTCAGCGCCCGTGCAATTTTTTGCAACATTGACAGCGAATGCCCTTCATAATCTGCATCCTCAAGTCGCGCGATCGCTGACTGTTTTGTATCAATGCGATCGGCAAGTTGAGCTTGAGTTAATCCAGCTTGCTTTCTTAGATTGTAAATTAGCTGTGCTAACTCTGCATTAAGAGATGATTCTCTCACCATTTCCTCTATTTCAGGATCGATCGCAGTCATCTTGTGAAGAATTTTTAGTGCATCATTCGTCATCGCTATTTTCTGTTTCCTCTACAGAAATATAGGCTTTTGGGCTGGTTTATAATTGCTCTTTCCGTTTAATAGGCAATGTTTAGTATATCTACTTTACCATCTGGCTGCTTACTTGTTTAACTCTTGATAAAGTTGTTAATAAATTCAGCTATTTGTTCTTTTCCAGCAGCTAGCGTTCCACCGCTTAATTCAGTGATGTCGATGGCGATATTAGACTTGAGAATAATGCTAACTCGATCCATTTTTCCATCTGAAGTTAGTTGAATTATATGTCGCGCTTCAACAAATTCTGAAAGTGGGTACTCTACAGTAGTATCTCCGATTAATAGTGAATTTAAAGGTTTCGGTAATTTTCTAGATAAAAACTCTCGATCGAGTCTAATCAGCAATTTACTTTTCACGCTAAACAGATGACGCTCTTTATCAAAAGTAAAAATCCTCGCATAAGGTGCGTTAAAAAGCGCTCCCATAAAAAATAGTAGCGCAATTATAGAAAAAATTATTCCTATTAGCGCCGCTATCAGTATTGATTCGTAACTTACCAAACCCTTCTTTTTGGAAATTAAATGATTAATTGAATCCCAACAAACTGACAAAGAAAACCAGCTTGTCAGACTCGTTATCATAACTATTTATTAGATAAAAACCACTTAAAAAATCGTTTCTTTTAATAGTTAGTTTAGTAGTGGTTTGTTCTAGTATTTTCATTTTTTATTTTTTGATTTGAGATGATAAATGCTAAATAGTGAGATGACAACCTTGGGGTCGAGTGCTTTTGACTATACTCGAATGAGGAAAAGGTTCTTGCGAAGTCGGCATGACATCAAGTTCAATACTCAAAGATGATATCTGTGGATATTTGTCTAATATAAATTTACTGAGGTTATTATTAACGATTTCCCAATAATCTGTTTCATTTGGATAATTGACAAAAAAACGATCGATATCATTTTTCATTGGCATAAAATCAGGGTAATCTTTTTGCTCGATCGCATCTGGCGTTATGCGGTAAGCAACTTTGATGTTGAGTACAGCTTCTCCTTGATGCTGAATCTTATATGATGGGATTTGAAAAGCAACGCTTTCTTCATGACGATCGCAGTTTGATGCAGTTTGCGATAAAGCAGGCGATACCAATACATTGAAAGAAAGAATTAAGCTAATAAAAATTAACAAAATTTTGCGTTTCATGCGGGTTTAGAGTCAAATAATAATCATTTATAGAATAGCGCATCTGGCTATACCTATAGCGATCCTATTTAAGTAATCAAACCCACCCTAGCCCTGCCCTTAGTAAGGGGAGGGTTGGGAGGGGTTTAGTTGTTCGCAATTCATTTAGGATCGCTATAGTGAATCAATTTAATGAAAAGTATCTATAATTGGGGAGAAGGGTAGCTCCAGCAAGTAGGAATCCGCAAAATAGCCGAATTTCGCAGATTGTGGTTTGAGGAATGCGATCGCAATGTACCACCAAATACTAAAATTTACACAAATACAACTTCTACTAGCCATAATTTTCTCTCTATTTACCAGTTTACCTGTCAACGCGCTACCGGGAGAAACCTTACAACAATCTATGGCACGTTTTCGTGGCAATCCTTTATTCAAAGGACTAAACTTTCAGACAGACTCTACCGAACCGGGTTTAGTTGCCTATCTACCCGTACCAGTTAAAATATATATGATACCCTATACTAATTCCGTTCCGCCTGTTAGTTGGAAAAGTGAAAAATTTACCGTTGATTTATATAGCGATCGCACTAACACGGTATTAAATGAAGGCGTTTACTTTCCTCAAACATCTATTGCCAAAACTATTGCAGAAAGAAGGTATGACCCCCGTCAAGATACTGAAATTATCGAACTTTTAACTAGCGTATGGGGAAGTGAAATTGCGGCTGACTTTAAACTTTCTCGCTTTACAGATATATTCAAGGAAGCGATAGATTTTCGCCGTCTTTATCAAGGTAATAAGTTTGGATATCAACTTAAACGTTCTGGTTCTTCTGTACGAATAGATATTTTTTCATTAGTGTTTTTACCTGAACGCCGACTGATGACTGAATATGAAGAAAGACTTTAGATAGTAAAGCTTCAATCAACCGAACTCTACATTAATAACCCAAGTTTGTAGTGAAGACTTTAGTCCTCCCATTCCGTACTACATCGAGTAAACTAGATATCATGCTGTAAATCATAGGAGTCTATAGCTATGAAATCCACCTTACATGGCTTCGAGATTACTGATGATGACTTAAAAAATTTGACTGGTTTAAATAAGGATGAGGTACTGCTAGCAGGGACTGCCTCTGATATCAAAGATTATTTATTGAATTTTGTGGATTTAATTACACATAATAAATTAGAAGAACCAAAGAAAGAATTGACAATAATTTTACTGTTTCTTTTGATGTTTCTGTATCTTTTAGGAACTTTATCGGTAATTATTTTTTACCGATTTTTACCAAATTTTCCAGCTTTGATTGGAAATACCGTAATTTTTTTGGCTGCGGTGGGATGTACTTTACAAGTTAGATTGCTTGTGCTTAAAAAATATATCACTCCATTTGTCGGAAACTTAGTAAAAGAAGTAAATAATTTCAATCTACTGGTTGAAGACTTGCGTTTGAATGAAAAGCCTGAAGAAGAAATGAAAAAAAAGTCAACTCTATTAATGGATAGAGAAAAAGTAGTGGAAGCGATCGAACTGGCGAAATACGACCTGGTGAGAGCTTTGATATTAGAGAAAAAATTTAGAGAGGATAAAAGTTTTGTCGATGCGGAAAATGAATTATTAGCCAGTAACTTGTCTACTTTACAACAACTGCGAGTAATCGATACCAGTAGCGAATACGAACTCTTTCTTGGTCAAATAGTGGAATTAGCAGTTAGAGTACAAGCAGAAATGATTAAATTGCATAATTGTTGCGATTTACGAAAATTGAAGTAAGGAGTCAGGAGTCAGAATTCAGGAGTCAGAAGTCAGAATTCAGGAGATAAAAAATACTGACACAAGAGAATTAACTGATTCTAAATTCTGAATTCTGGATTCTGGATTCTGGATTCTGTATTCTACCTTAACCGCAATTTGTCTAACCAGGGGGATCGAATGGGCAAAAGCTCGATGGTGAATTAACATTGGATTGTAGTACCAAACGCGATCGCATTCCAGCAGAGACCGGGTGTTAGCCAAAAATCTTGTCCAGCAAAGATTTCGTTGGTGCTTCTACTAATTCTTCTTTTCCTAGTCCCAGTTAAAAAATATACAGCCGTGCGACCAGATTTACAAGGCTTAGAAATTACTAAAGGGGAACTAAAACACCTCAGCGGTGTCAGTGTACGTAATATAATCAGACCCCCAAAACTGCGAAAATACTTCTCAGAAGTAATGCACACCCTATTGTTAATCGGCTTACTTTCTGTTAGTGGTTTTATTTTATATTTTGTTTTTCCCGACCACCGTTTACTTTTAATTGGCGTGCATATATCGCTAGCAGCTATTCTCCTCATTCAAGATATTAGAAAAATACTGCTCACCCAGAATAATCGTCATTTTATCAATCTTTTGGAAGACGTAGAACGATTTAACATCACTGTCAAAGGTATCGATATTAACGACCAAATCGAAGCTGCCGGAAATCCGGGAGTTGCCTTAAAAGATAGGGAACGAGTAATCGAAGCATTGAAATTAACGCGAGAAGACATTATTCGCGCTTTAAAGACAGAAAGAGTCTTGAGAGAAAATGAAAAATTTATCAAATTCAATCCCGAATTATTTGCCAATAACTTAACCACATTGGCAGCTTTGCAAGTGGATGAAGAAGCTAGTCAATACGGACGGATATTAAATGAAGCATTTCAAATTGGCTTGAGTATTCAAGATGAAATGAGACAATTAAAACAAAGCCGCCATCTCCCTGAATAATAAGGATTACTCGTGAACCCAGATTTACAAAATTTAGAAATTACCAAAGGAGAATTAAAGCACCTCAGCGGTGTAGATACAGAAGATGTATTTAGACCCTCCTTGCTGCGAAACTCCGGGAAGCGATTAACTTTTTTATTCAACGAATTACTGATTGGGGTAGCGCTTACTCCGATCGTTGTCGGAATCATCTATATATTTATCATTAGACCGCTAGGTTTGCTATCTTTGAAGTGGATTATTTTATTAATCGTCATCGTGCCAATTTTGGTCACATTTGGCCGATTATTTTGGTTAAAACAGCACGTTCCGCAATTACTAGTCAGTTTGTTAGATGATGTAGACAGATATCACGCCGTACTCAAAGCAATCGACATTAACGACCAACTGGCAAACGCGGGAACCCCTGCCTCTACTTTAACCGATCGCAAAAAATTAATCGAAGCATTGCAACTCACGCGAGAAGATTTAATCCGCGCCTTGATGAGCGAACGGATTTTGCGCGAAAATAAAAGCTTGATAGCCGCCAACCCAGGCTTACTCACCAATAATTTAGCAGCTTTGATGGCAATTCAGGTAAACGATCGCGCTGGCGAATACGGACATTTTTTAAACGAAGCATTGCAAATCGGTCTTAGCGTACAAGAAGAAATGAGAAAATTGCAAAATAAACGTTCACCTTAAAAATGACCAGCAAACCTAAAATTATTGTCCTCGATGATGACCCCACAGGTTCTCAAACCGTCCACAGTTGCTTGCTGCTAACACGCTGGGACGTTGACACCTTGCGTTTGGGGTTAACCGACTCTTCACCGATTTTCTTCGTACTGACAAATACAAGGGCACTTACCCCAGAAGAAGCAGCCACTCGCACTCGCGAAGTTTGCCACAACCTGAAAATCGCCTTAGAAGCAGAACAAGTGCGAGATTTCCTCGTTGTCAGTCGTTCTGACTCCACTTTGCGCGGACATTACCCAGTCGAAACCGATGTAATTGCCGAAGAAATCGGCCCATTTGACGCCCATTTTTTGGTTCCCGCCTTTTTTGAAGGCGGACGCTTTACCCGCGACAGCATCCATTATCTCATCGTCAACGGCGTACCAACCCCAGTTCACGAAACCGAATTTGCCCGCGATTCTGTATTCGGATACCATCACAGTTACCTGCCAAAATATGTCGAAGAAAAAACCAAAGGCAGAATTAAAGCTGAAGAGGTAGAGAGATTTTTACTAACAGATATTCGCGCTGGTAGTTTAGACAGATTGATTAACCTGACGGGTAATCAATGTGGCGTAGTCGATGGCGAAAATCAAGCAGATTTAAACAAATTTGCCGCAGATATTCTCACCGCCGCCAGTCAAGGAAAACGCTTTTTATTTCGCAGCGCCGCCAGTATTTTAACAGCTTTAGCTGCCCTACCTCCCCAACCGATTGCTGCCGAAAATATGGCACAATACGTGCGAGAAGGCAAACCCGGTGCGGTAATTGTCGGTTCTCACGTAAAAAAAACTACCGAACAATTAGAACGTTTGTTGCAAGAAACTGGAGTAGTGGGAATTGAGGTCGATGTCTCTCATTTATTAGATGATTCGGAATCCCAACGCGCTGCTTTGTTGTCAAAAATCCTGCAACAAGTTCATGACGTGCATAGCAATGGAAAAACTCCAGTAGTTTACACCAGTCGTCAAGAATTACAATTTAAGGATACCGAAACCCGCTTGCAATTTGGTTTGGCGGTTTCTGCTTTGTTGATGGATATCGTGCGAGGTTTACCTGGCGATATTGGATTTTTAATTAGCAAAGGCGGGATTACTTCAAATGATGTGGTAAGTACTGGTTTAGCATTAACATCAGCGCGATTGTTGGGGCAAATTTTAGCAGGTTGTTCGATGGTCAGAACTCCAGAAAATCATCCTCAGTTTCCCAATTTGCCAGTGGTTTTGTTTCCCGGAAATGTAGGTGATGCGGATGGTTTAGCAACCGTGCATCGACGACTTTCTGCAAAGTAAAATGAGCTTCTTGCAAAAGTGCCGGGGTTAATTTTTTACCACAGATGAAACACAGATGAACACAGATGAACACAGATGTAGGCGATAGCCTTCCCGTAGGGTACACAGATATCGGCGGGACTTTTTCGCCTGGTATACAGATGAATTTTGATTTGAGTTAACTGGTGATATGTTTAATATCATTTTCCTCAACACTTAATACTGCACGGGTTAAGGAATTGTAGGTTGGGTTGACGCCAGGAAACCCAACCTACGAAAACTATTCTATCGATTGGTGTTATATTAATTAATAAAGTTAGTTGCATAGTTTAGATAAATATGGAAATTTTAATTGAAGAAATAGTACACAAACTGCATTCTCTACCAGAAGCCAAACTTCAAGAAGTGCTTGATTTCGTTGATTTTCTAACTAGGCATAGAGAAGCTTCAAGACTAAAACAAGTGGGATCTAAAAATGAGATATCTGGAGAAGAGGATGAAGAATTTGAAGCGATCGCAGATAATTTAGCTGATGAATTCGAGGCTTGTGTAAGAGGAAATGTGGCTATCCTATCAGACTATGCTGTGAGTCGCGCTGGCATTTACGAGGAACACCCATAATTGTGATGTACTTGGTCGATACTAACTTGCTGTTGCGCCTTGTCGATCGCTCTCACTCAGTTCATCCAACTATCAGGGCAGCTATCCGAAAATTACGCCAAAATGGTGATAGTTTACATATTACTTCTCAAAATTGTGTAGAATTTTGGAATGTTGCTACGCGCCCTATTCAAAAAAATGGATTTGGAGTCGCTAATTTTGGTTTACGAAACTACTGGCGAACCACTGCCAAAACCGATTAATTTAATCTTTTGAAGTCAACAAACCTTGTTTAACTACTTCCGACTGTAAGCCAAGTTGTTGTCGAACTGCTGCTAACGATTTGCCTCTTTTTACTTTCGGGCGAACAGTTTGAGTTGGTATATCTGAAGCAGAAAGAACTTTCTTTGTGACTGCTGCTTGAAGAAGATTTAGTTCTTCTTGAAGGCTTTCTAGGGATTCACCAAAAGGTTCGATCGGTTTTGCCGAACAAGCAACGATCGTACCCTTATCATCATAATACACCGTGCGGATCGTGTAGCCGCCATCCTCGAAAAATACCCGATAGTCCCAGTGCATCATAGTTCCCCCTCTTCTCCTTGAAATATGTACTTGTTTCCTGGCTTGGCAGCTACGCGCTGGATACTTACAATACTAACTAACTCCTCAACGTTGTACAAAACGCGATACTCGCCCAACCTTAATTCCCATTCTGCCGTATTATTTGGGCGTAGGGGTTTTCGGTTGCGCGTCTCAGTTGTTGGTTGATAACTAAGATTGACTTCAATGCCATCAATAATTACGTTTTGTTCGTGTTTTTTGAACCACTGTAAATCCTCAATAGCTAGATCTGTAAACTCAATCTCAAACACAACTTTTATAATATTAAATGGGTTCAATTATCATCCATTTTACCATTCCTAGTTATTAACATAAAATGAATACAAACCTTTTGGGCAGAATGCGATCGCCCTTTTTTTCCTACCCCAAAAACAACTTATAAGCCAGATTATTACTCTCATCCCAATAGCGATATCCCAGCGTATCGAGAAATGCTTGCCACTCTTCCATCTCATCGGGTGGTACTTGAATTCCTACGACAATTCTTCCGTAATCCGAACCGTTATTGCGATAGTGAAATACGCTGATATTCCAATTGGGGCTCATGGAACTAACGAACTTCATTAATGCGCCGGGACGTTCGGGAAATTCAAAGCGATAAAGTACTTCATGGTGTGCAAGGGGAGAACGTCCGCCTACCATGTGACGCAAATGTAATTTGGTTAGTTCGTCATCGGTTAAATCGATCGTTTTAAAACCGCATTGCTCAAAATTTTCGGCCATTTTTACTGCATCGGCGCGGTTTTGAATTTGCAAGCCGACGAAAATATGGGCTTCTTTTTGGTCGGCAATCCGATAGTTAAATTCGGTTAAACTACGTCTACCCATACATTCGCAAAATTTGCGAAGACTACCTGCTTCTTCGGGAATGGTAACTGCAAAGATGGCTTCGCGACGTTCGCCAAATTCTGCTCTTTCTGCAACAAATCTGAGGCGATCGAAATTCATGTTAGCACCGCAAGCCACTGCAACTAGCGTTTTTCCTTCAATTTGTTCTCGTTCAACATAAGCTTTTGCACCTGCGATCGCTAATGCACCTGCTGGTTCTAAGATCGATCGCGTATCCTCAAACACGTCTTTAATCGCCGCACAGGTAGCATCGGTATCCACTAGCACGATTTCATCTACGTATTGCTGACACAGCCAGAAAGTTTCTTCTCCCACTTCCCGCACTGCTACACCATCGGCAAATAAGCCCACTTGCGGTAATCTTACCCGTTTGCCAGCTTTTAGCGATCGATACATGGCATCCGCATCCACCGGTTCTACGCCGATAATCTTGATTTCCGGGCGTATCCGCTTCACATACGCCGCAATTCCCGAAATCAATCCACCACCGCCGATCGCCACAAAAATAGCATGAATCGGTTGCTGATATTGGCGCAGAATTTCCATACCGATCGTACCCTGTCCGGCAATCACATGAGGATCGTCGAATGGATGTATAAAAGTTAACCCTTTTTCTGCTTCCAGTTTACGAGCATAAGCGTAGGCATCATCGTAAGTATCGCCATACAATACCACCTCTCCTCCCCTCGCTTTCACCGCATCCACCTTAACTTGCGGCGTCGTTACAGGCATAACAATAATTGCCGTAGTTCCCAGTTTACTCGCACCCAGGGCAACTCCTTGGGCGTGATTTCCCGCCGATGCCGCAATTACCCCCTGTGCTAGCTTATCCGGCGGCAAATTCACCATTTTGTTATAAGCACCCCGCAGCTTGAAGGAGAAGACAGACTGCATATCTTCTCTTTTGAGCAAAATTTTGTTATTCAGCCGTGCAGAGAGGTTGGAGGCGTAGTCTAGAGGCGTTTCTTGGGCAACATCGTAGACACGGGCGGTGAGGATTTGAACCAGGTAGTCGCAGAACATGGGGTCAGTGGGTAAGCAAATGCCAGATAAACTATTATTTTAGGCTACTTCTGCCCCCTGATGCGGCTACCTTTGGGAAAATTATTTAAAGCTTACTGGTAAAGAGAAATTGCGCCTTAAAATATATTAGTCATTCGCTATTAGTTAGTAGATCGGGTGCAGTATATTGGACTGGCTTATCCTGAGAAAAATGAAGAAAATAAATAATTTTATCGGGTTTAAATTTAAACCAATTATAATTACAAGTTAAACTTACTTAGCAAAGTAAATTATGGAAAAATCCATTATTCAGTTAGTTGATGAGCTACCCAGTGACAATATTACTGTCAAAGTCTTAAAAGCGATCGATTTTTTAATGCCAAATCAATGGAACAATTTGGTGGGCTTTGATAATACTATTCGAGGGATTACCGGAGAAACGGATAGCAAAGTTATCCAGAAAATTCGCGATCGGGCCGTTATTTTATATCACGATCCTCAGAAAGGCTACCAAGCTGCAATCAAACTTTATCAAACGATCGATAAAGCCGATGCCGCAATGGGAACCGCAGCTTTAGCCAATAAAGTAGGTGAAAAAATCAGCTTTCTGTCTTTTTTAAGCAATATAACTCCTAAAGCAGATGTAACCCAAGCGATCGACTTCGTACTTAAAATTGCTATTGAAATCATTGCCTTCTGTAAACTAAACGGGATTCCTCAACCCAACCCGCAACAGTTTGCCAATGCTGTGGCTAACAATTATCAAGATGCAGCATTGATGCGTGCGATCGCCCTTGTTTGCATTGATGGAATTCTTCCGTTAGGGCCAGATTTTCTGAGCAAAATACAAAGTATTATTAGCGGTGCTGATGCTAGCGCAGTTGCTCAAAATCCGGTCTTCTTGGCTGTCAATAACTCCCTACCCGGAGCGAGTACCGCTGATAAATTTGCCTTTATCAATCAGGGTTTCAATTCATTGCAAGGCTGGATGAACGGTTTAGTAGCCAAAACCGGAGTAACTCCCCAATCGATTATTAGCAGTTTGGGCAATTTCATCCAGATTGCTGATGATAACTTAGACTTTGTAGCGGCATTTTTGGATCAAACTACTAATTATTACGAGCATACGGGAATTCAAACCGTTGCTCGCAACGTAATTTTAGAGGCTTATACTTTAGTTAAAGAAGAAATTAAAGAGCAGCCAAAATCTGGTGCAAACGTATCATCTGTTGGTAAGTCAGATGGAGATCAATATACGGTTGGTCAAAAGGTAGAAGTGTGGGATAGCGATGACGAAGATTGGTATGAAGCAAACATTCAAAAAGTAAAAGGAAACGAATACTTCGTTCGTTATATCGGTTACGGTTCATCTGACGATGAGTGGGTAGATGAAGAAGATGTGCGTTTTAGCGATCGCACTTCCTCAGACGACAATGGATTTGCAGTCAGCCAAAAAGTAAAAGTTTGGGATGACGATGAAGAAGATTGGTATACTGCAACCATTCAGGAAATCCGAAGTAATCAATACTTCGTGCATTACCTCGGTTACGATTCATCCTACGATGAATGGGTCGATCTGGAAGAAATTTGCTAACCTCTGAATATATTAAAAGTAGGGGCGATATCAATACTGCTCGGGTTTTGGGTAGGGGCGAAGCATTCGGGCAACAATTTATTGCTGAAACCCTAGATTTTCTGCTCCGTTTGCTTCGCCCCTACAGAGTACAAATTTGCTTAACCGAGCAGTATTGGGGGCGATATTACCTCGCCCCTAAAGATTATATTTAGAGAGTAAATTATGAACAGAACTTTCTATAATATTTTGGGATTCCTCTCAGTAATTGCAGGTATCTCTCTCATCGTGCAAATGCGAGAGATATTAACTACCAGACCACCTGAAAATATATCATTATTCTATTGGGGTACAGCCGGACTGGTGGGAGTTTGCATCGTTATTGCCATCTTCTGTTTCTTCCCGAAAAGTCACCCCTATACATTGCGAATCATTGGTGCGATCGGTCTATTTTCCACTATCTATTATTTATATAATGCTTTCGTCAATGGTAACTTTGCCCAAGTAGGAACTGCACTTTTATTCTGGTTTCCTGGCTCTCTTTATCTGATTGCGAAAGGTAAAATGACCGATTCTTGATTCTTCATAAATCTTGCCAAAGCAAACTGTAATAAGATAGCAAGAAAAACCTAACTAATTAAATTAGCTAGATTTTCTTGCATTAGTTACCAATAGTCTATCAAATCGATCGGGATAGACTATGGTTGGTCAGAAACCCCTTAAAACTAGCTATTAGGAATGCCAGTTAGTCAAAAGCTTATCCAACTGTCATTACGGCAACAGGTCGCTGACGTTTTTCAGTATAGTGGGGGTCGATCCAGCAAACTGGTAAAGGTTCGCCAGAAGGAAAGATCAGTTCTGACTTGAGGAAGATTTCCGGGTCTTGCATTTCTTCACCAGCATGATATTGACCCATGATCTCGGTTCTACAAGGATTATAAACATCCTCGATCCTCAGCACTTCAATTAATTCCCCGGTTTGCTTCTGTTTAAGAAACATAGCGCCTCCAGGATAAATATAGCTCTATTAAATAGATAGCATATTTTCTATAGCAAGGATATTACAATTTGTCAAGCAATCATATCCAATCAGGGTCAAAAACCCTCTTTTTTATCATAAATACCTGCTATAGTTATTTCAAAAGAAATGAAATTTAAAAAAATCATTTCATCAGCATCATCATACTCGGCAAAAGTCTAACGTTTATTATCAGTTTTGAAGAACAATCTTTTCTTCTGCTTGCATAATCATTTTATTTTTATCTGGCCAATTTTATGTTTTAGAAAAAAGCTGGATTTCTAACCATAAGAAACCCAACTTCTTTTCACCAAATCCTAATCGGGTAATGCAAATCCGGTGCGAGGATCGCTGATATACAAACCGAGAACTAACGAATCCATCACCGTATCCCAGACAGGAGTCAAGCGTTCCGCATCATCTACCCAATAATCAAAAGTAATCAAACATTGAACATTAGAACCTAAACCAATACAAATTCGGGAATAAGCTTCGCGGTTTTCTTGGGGGTCGATAAAATTGAATTGACTCCAAACGACGCGGGCTGTTTGGCGTTTGAGTTGAACGACTTCGCCTATTTCTATAGGTTTTCGTTCATCTTCTCGAACTAGCTTTTTTAATAGAGGAATTAGGGGAAAATCTGCCCAGTCACCAGGAGGCAGCAAATTATAAGAAACTTCTAAGCGACAATCATCATTTGGTGGCTTTTTATCCAAAAAACGAAACGATTTGGTATCCGGTTCAAAATGCCAATCTTGCGGAACATCGAAGCGCACCGCCCCTCGCCCAGCTACAAAAATGCGAGTTCCCGGCGCTGATTTCCAATTATGGTCTTCTTTTAACTCTATGGTTTTTTTAATCCATTGGAGATCGTGCTTTTTGCGCTTAGACATAGCCCCTCCGTTGTTGACCTCTTTCTTATTGTGCCGTAGGTTGGGCGTGATGCGCCTATGGGCAGATGATATTTGAGTTAGCGATCGCGCAAAATGAAAGTATGAACCAGTATCCATCTAATAATTCAGATCCTCAAGTCCCTAACAACTTGGGCAACGTAAGTAGCACTCAACCACCTACCGATCGAGAAGTAGATCCAACGACTAAGCCAAGTAAAAGAGTAAAAAAAGCGAAAAAGAGTTTGATAAGTCTCATCTTAATTTTGATGGCTATTGGTGTTACTTTGGGAACGGTTTTAGCGATAAGTACCGTTACCATTTTCAATCAATTTAATTTGTTTGATTCTCCGGCGCGGGTAGATGAAGTTGCTGAGTAATTGCGAAGGTGCATTCTCCTTTGGCAGAGACATAAATTGTATAGTTGTCATAACTGTATCTAAATCTGACGATTGTTGAGAGTACACCTCGTTTAGTTTCGATAAAATACGCTCTCGGTTATGTCGCCGCAAATAAGCTTTCAATGATTCGGTATATAGTTCGCTGCGAGATATTCCTAACTGTTGAGCAACTGCTTCAGCTTCTTCAAAAATTTGGTCTGGAAGAGAAATATCCGTTTTCATAATTAGATTATTCAAGTAGTTGGTAAATTAGTTATATCAAATTTATACTCAATTGTTCGATAGAAACGCTTTGTTAGCACTAAGTGAAGCAACGTCTCCCTCAGTTATTCGTATCCGCATTGAAAGATTACGCGCTCAAGCCTTAACCAACTTGTTAATAAATGTAATTGGTGAATGTGAGGAGGATTTGCAACAAGGGGCAGTTGTCACAGTTGAGTCCAGTCGCATTCGTGTCCGCCGTCTCCCATTGTTAAGTTAAGAGTGCGATCGCAATCCTAAATAATAAAGAGCGATCGCACTCCCTCATCCCTAAATTTTAAACAAATTAAAAATATCGCGATACCCGTTTTTAGCAGTTTCTTCTAATTCTTTCCGTTCCGTTGCAGTAAAATCAGTTTGCATTTCATTACCATCATAAAATCGAACTTGTAAACGTCCATTGTCATCGAAAATAACGAGATCGCCATTATGAAAAAAGCGAATTGCCCTCACTTTATTATTCTCAAACCAAAATCCTAAACCATCTCCTTCTTCGGTAAGGGATTCGGAAGCTTGCACGGGTTGACCGTTAATGGTACAAATTTGATAAGTCATATTACCTTGGTTTTTTTTGGTTTCTTCGCAACCTTCAGTGATTTGTCCTAGTAATCGCACCTGGGTGTTATAAAATGCTTCATCTGTGGCAGGTTCAATTCGATCGCCTAACGAACAGACAAATTCTGATATAGTTGCTTGTAGGCTATCTGTTTCAATAGTTTGCCATGTTGCATTGGGTAATGAAACGAAAGTAGCTTTAGTTTTAGATTCAAACGAGCCTTGACGGATCGATCTTTGTTTGTTAGTTGTGCAATCGGTTTCGATGCGCCCATAACTACCGTCAGGCTGAATCAAATCGAAGGTGATTACGCTTTGACTTTCATCTAATTTTATGCTGTTGGTGTCGATGTAAATCGGTTCAGATCCGGTATCTGGAACGGCTTCCCATTTGGCACTGCTAAAGTCTGCGGATGGATTTTGGTAGGATGCGATCGCAAAACTTGGCACAAACCCTAACACGATCAGAGGAAAACATAGGAATCTTAAAAACATCATAATTATTTAAGCAGCAGTATTTCAGAAGATACGAGTGTAAATCATAACTTATTATAAATTCGTTTTTCGTAGAAAAATTACCAATTTCCCAAGGGAAGTAGTGCGCCATCAACTGCCCGAAATTCAATGGAATTCTCTGTTTTGTGATAAATGACATATCGTAATTTGAAAATGCGATCGCGTCCGTAACCAACAGAACCAGGACAAATTACATACCTGTCTTCCAAATTTAGTTGAAACGGTTCTCCATAATTGAATTGATAAACTGTCGATGAACCGAATTTTTCACATTTCTCACCAAAAATTAGAGGAACGTGAACATGACCGACAAAAATTATTCGATAAGGTAGCTCATTAAATACATTCCATGCCTCTATGGGATTGCTGATGTTATTTTTCTTTACTCTGGGCGAGATATGAGTATAGATTGTATCTAATTCGATTATCTCGACAGGAAGACAATTGATAAATTCTCTTACATCTTGGGCTAATTCTAAATCGTTCCATTCATCATGATTGCCACGCACGCAAGGTATTTGATTATCTTTAATAAATCTTACAACTTCATTATTATAATTTCCACCATCAACTAGATCGCCCAAACATATTATTCTGTTACATCCACAAGCTTCTATGTCTGCCATTACTGCTTGTAGTCCGGGAAGATTTCCGTGAATATCGGATATAATTGCGATTTTTTCCATAATTAAAATTCCCGTTATAATAAATTCGATTATAATATAAAGTTACGTAGGTTGCTGTTTTTTGACTAAATCTCACCAACTTAATCAATAAAGCTAACTTTTTTAAATATTGGATTAATCGATGTTAAAAGTAAAGCAAAGTTCCAGAATAATAAAACCCTTCTTGAAGTGGGCTGGTGGAAAAACACAACTCCTAGAACAGCTAGATAACTATTTTCCTCAAGAGTTGGTTAATGGTAAAATAAAAAGGTACATTGAACCTTTTATTGGCAGTGGAGCAGTTTTCTTGCATATTGCCCAGTCTTACCAAATAGATGAATTTTTTATTTCAGATATTAACCCAGAACTTGTGCTGGCTTACCAAACTATTCAGAAAAATGTAGAAGGTTTGATTATAGTTTTATTAGATATAGAAAACAAGTATTTGTCTCTCAATGATGAACAGAGAAACAAATATTATTATCAAACTAGATCCAACTTTAATTTGGGACGCAAACAGATAAATTTTACAATCTATAATCAGGATTGGATTGAGAGGACAGCGCAAATTATTTTTCTGAATCGTACTTGTTTTAATGGACTATTTCGCGTCAACTCCCAAGGTGAATTTAACGTGCCAGTTGGTAAATATAAAAAGCCGACTATTTGTGACCAGGAAAATTTGAGGGCAGTTGCTCAGATTCTTCAAAAAACGAAGATATATCAGGGGGATTTTACTGAGTGTGAAAAGTTTGTCAACCAAGCGTCTTTAGTTTATTTCGATCCTCCATATCGACCAATTAGTAAAACTGCGAATTTTACAGGGTATTCTCGACATAATTTTGATGATTCGGAGCAGTTGCGGTTAAAAGAGTTCTTTGAATTACTTGATAAAAAAGGCGCAAAGTTAATTTTAAGTAACTCCGATCCAAAAAATGAAGAGTCAAATGATAATTTTTTTGATTATGCTTATAAAGCATATAATATAAAAAGAGTAAAAGCTGCCCGTAGTATTAATAGTAATGCTGCTAAACGAGGGCAGATCAATGAACTAATAATTATGAACTTTACAAAGTAGGGTGTGTTAGCGACAGCGTAACGCACCATGCTTGCTGCTTAGGAATCTGATTTTAAGAATTGATTAATTAACCAAGCATGATAGGAAAATTGGTATAGCTTTTTTTAAAATTACTAATTAGCTAAACGCCATGCCGAACTATAGAAGGCTTAGAATCGTTGGTGGTACTTACTTTTTCACGCAAGTAACTTATCAACGCCGTAATTGGTTATGCTGTGAAATGGCGCGTCAGACATTGCGATCGGCTATTAATCATATGCGTCAAAAATATCCTTTTACAATAGATGCTTTGGTTTTATTGCCTAATCACATTCACTGTATTTGGACTCTGCCAAACGATGATATGGATTATGCAACTCGTTGGCGACTCATTAAAACTTTTGTTAGTAAAAATTTGCCTAGAGAGTTTGAAATCGATACACAAATTAATGCTTCACGCCAAAAACGTAAAGAAAGAAACCTTTGGCAACGTAGATTTTGGGAACATTTAATTAGAGATGATATAGATTTTGCCAGACATTGCGATTATATTCATTACAATCCTGTTAAACATGGTTTGTGCAAAAAACCAAAGGAATGGTCTTTTTCAAGTTTTCATCGGTTTGTTGCTGAGGGTGTTTATCCAGAAGATTGGGGAGTAGATATGATGCCGGATGTTTTTGATGATGCAGATTATGAATAAAATTGGTAAGACTTGATGATATTAGGGTGCGTTACGCTGTTGCTAACGCACCCTACAGTAGAATTTAGGCTTTTTCGGCCAAATCGACGCATTCTATTAAAGCGGTGGGAATTGGTTCTGGTTGATAGATGGGTTCGCTGGTGGCTGATAGCAGACGTTTAGTAATGAATGAACTTGCAGAAGCGATTAAAGAGAAAGGAACGACGAAGGGCCAGAAGAGAACTGCGATCGCTAATAACACCATAGATAAAAACCAATTTTCTGGGGAAGATCGATAAGAACGCTTAAAGAACCTTAACCAGTTGAGGAAAAAATAAGAACTGATGAGTACGTAAGTAATTAATGAAGCAAATATCAGTAATTTCACGGTAATAAATCCTTAAAATGGCAGTTATCTAACCAAATTGTATTTATATTAGAACTGACTTCAAGAACTAGAGCGCATTTTTAACTAAGCTTCATCAAATCTTTAACAATCTCAAGCGTACTCCTTTATGAGAACTTAAAAAAAAAGAGACGTTTGATGAAACATCTCTACACTTACCAAAAAAGCGAACTGGACAATTAAGTTTTATGTGATTTTTTTTACCTTGTTCTATTATGCGAAAAGTTGATAATAAATAGCTGTAATTTCTTTTACCATATTATTAACTGTGAAATGTTCTAAATTTTGCCGTGCTGCTCTTTGCCACTTTTCATGCTCTAATGGATTAGCTAACAGATTTTCCATTGCTTGTGCTAAAGCTTTCACATCGCCTGGGGGTACTAAAATTCCTGCCTTCCCGTCATCTAATGCTTCTGGGATGCCATCTATATTACTAGCAACGATCGCACAACCAGTTTGTCGCGCCTCCAGCAAAGCAATGCCAAAAGATTCGCGACGAGAGGCGAGTACAAAAATATGGGCAGACTGCATATAAGCTTGGGGATTTTTTTGGAATCCCTCAAAATGAATGCGATCGCAAAATGGTGACGCCTCAGCTTGCCTTTCAAAAGTTACCCGATCGGGCCCGTCACCTACTAAGTATAGATGAGTTTGGGGAAAGCGATCGGCAATCAATTCAAAAGCAGAAATCAATTCAGCAATTCCTTTGCGTTGAGACATTCCCGCTACTGTAACTATCGCAGGTTGCGCCAAATTAGCAGGAATTGATAAATCAAGAGAAGGTAATCTAGGACTACCCAATGTTAAGTTTTTCACTACCTGCATTTTATCTTTTGATATGCCTTTTTTAGACATATAATTGGCAACTGCTTCGCTAACAGGAATTACCCGTTCTGCTAAACCCATCAATATTGAGCTACCTTGATGTACATTATGAATATGAGAAACCAGACGGTAGTTTCCTAAACCGTGCAATAATTTACCCAAAACTATGCCCGTCATCATGTGACAATGCACGATGTCTGGGCGAAACTCTTTGATAATTTTTTGTAAGTTAAAAACAGCACTAAATAAAGATATTGGTGTTCGTTTTTGATTTAAATTAAAGTGCTTTATGCCTGAATTTTCTAACAATTTTTCATATTCGCCGCCACCAGAAGCTACAGCTACAATATGCCCTAGTTGCGCTTGCCCCCAAGCGATATCCATCGTTGTATTGATAATGCCATTTCCCAATTCGCGCACGTCATTCAAAATGTGAAGTATCCGCAAAGGGCGGTTTGGGATTGTTTCAATTTCAGGGGGAAAATCAAGCTGTTCGGAATTAGATAAAGTACGCATATAAGTAAGCCTGTAAAATCAACTAATTGCTAGGGAACACCATGCACAAATTCTAAATATTGCTCGACTACTTTCTCTGCTGAAAAAGCTTGCGATCGCATTTGCAAAATTTCTGAATTTCGGGGATTATTTAAAGTATGAAAAATCGCATCTGCTAGTTTATTAAAATCTCCCACTGGCACTAAAGAGCCATATTTACCATTTTCCAAAATCTCGGCTGGCCCACTTTCACAATTGGTAGAAACTACCGGAGTTCCTACTGCCATTGCCTCTGCTACCACATTGCCAAATCCTTCATAAATTGACGATAAAACAAACACAGAAGCTTTTGCCATATAAGTATAAGGATTTTCCACAAATCCCGGTAAAGCCACCTCATTTTCTAAGCCTAATTCTTTTATTAATTTTTCCAGCTTTGGTCTTTCTATTCCTTCGCCTAAAATCATCAATCGGGCTGGTATTTGTTTTTTAATTAAACTAAAAGCTTTGATTAAAGTAGCAAAATCTTTTTGATATACTAACCGTCCTACTCCTAAAATAACGGGAGGTTCTCCCGGTGTAAACCAAGGGTGAGCGAGCGGTTCTTTTGCTTTTTCAAATAACTCAGGCGTGATCGCGGGATTGTAGATAATTCTGATATCTTTTAAAGGCAAACCCGACATTTTAGACAAATCTTGAGCCGCCCCTTCTGACACGGCAATAATTCCACCTGCTAAAGGATAGGAATAACGCACTAAGTACGGTTTAATTTTTCCTTTGATTCCTTGAAAATCCTGAGAAAAAGTATTGTGTACCCCTACAACTACTTTGGTAGAAACTCCAGTCAAACGTTGCGCCCATGTTGCTACGTTAACGTTATCCAAAATAGAGAACAGAACAGTGGGGCGTTCCTCCTGCAAGTAGCGCATCAAAGCAAATAGTTTCGGTACAATCCCAGGAGATTTCAGATCGATTATTCGCACCCCATCTGGCACTTTGGTTATAAAAGAACCTACCGCTGATTGCAATACTAAATCAACTTTTAGGTTACGTTTAGCAAAACCTCGTGCTAGGTTGATCGCTACTCTTTCCGCACCGCCACCAGCCAGAGAAGGAACAAACAAACTTACCGAATTATTGTTTACTATCATACGTGCAAGTAAATAAATTACAGTGGGGAAATACTATTTAAAACTTCTAGATATCGATCCACTATTCTAGGAATAGAAAAAGTTTGAGAACGTTGCTTCAATACTTGCGAACTGACGGGATTATTAAGAGTCGCAATAGTAGCATATGCTAAAGCTTCAAAATCTCCCACCGGCACTAAATAACCGAGTTTGCCATTTTCCAAAATTTCGCCTGGGCCACTTTCACAATCGGTTGAAACTACTGGAGTTCCTACTGCCATTGCCTCTGCTACTACGTTGCCAAATCCTTCATAAACTGAAGACAAAACAAACACAGAAGCTTTCGCCATATAAGCATAAGGATTTTCCACAAATCCCGGTAATGCCACCTCATTTTCTAAATCCAATTCCCTTACTAAATCTTCTAATTTTTCTCTGTCCATGCCTTCACCTAAAATCATCAATCGGGCTGGCATTTGTTTTTTAATTAAACTAAAAGCTTTGATTAAAGTGGCAAAATCTTTTTGATATACTAATCGTCCTACTCCTAAAATTACGGGTGGTTCTCCTGGTGCAAACCAAGGGTGATCGAGCGGTTCTTTTGCTTTTTGAACTAACTCAGGCGTTACCACTGGATTGTAAATTACTGAAATGTCTTTTAAAGGTACACCTGTTAGATAAGAAACATCCCGCGCCACTCCTTCTGATGTGGCAGTAATTTTATCAGCCCAAGGATAAAACCATTTAATTAAATGCGGTCTAACTTTTCCCATACCTTGATGTTGATCTCGCAGTTGTTGGGAAAGGTGAGTTTGCACGGTCATTACTACTTTGGTCGGTACTCTAGCTAAATTCCGAGCCAAAGTAGAAGCACTCACTAAATCGAGAGCAGATAGTAGGAATTTTGGTTGTTCTTGTTGTAGGTAGCGAATTAAGTTAAGAGTTTTATACAAAATTACTGGAGATTTTGAATTGAGATCGATTACTCTTACTTCATCGGGGATGTTTGATAAATAGGCTCCTTCTGCTTTTGCTAATACTAAATCGGTTTTGATCCCTCGTTCGGTAAAACCGCGTGCCAGATGCAGCATAACTTTTTCTGCACCGCCACCATCCATGTTAGGAATAAACAAGCTTACGGTCTTGTTTTCTAATTCGATCGGCGGGGGGCTTAAGGTTAGGGAAGGTCTAGCAGAAATTGTCATTGGTAGCTCCTTGATTTGATTAAATTATGGTTTTAACTGTTTTGCCCTGGTATCAATTCAAGTATTAATGGCTCGTCTGGAATATTTAATGGCAATATACTTGTATTTTTGGTTTGCCAAACCAAATTAGTTGATTTAATTGGTAGGTAAGCATAAACTTCTCGGATGGGGGTATTTAAGGTAAGAGTAGTTTTTTGTTGTTCAACAGCAATATCGATTTTTTGTTTGGTGTTGAAGCTAGGAACTTCTTGCCAAAGGATTAGGTAAAATCTCCCATTGCTTTTTTGTAAGATCGTCTGATGTACGTTATTCGTGTCTCCAGTTAAAGTGTAATCCAAGGATTCTAAAGGAAAATCTTCCTTAGAGTCGTTGAGAATAGAGAGCAAATTTTTTAAGGCATTAAAAGCTGGTTTGGGTGAACCATCATAACGCAGTAACCCAAAGTTACTATCTTGGTTGTCAGACTGTCTTGGATCGATTAACTCGTAAAGAAATGCCCGTTTAATACCTCGATTGAAATACTCTAAATAAAGCCTAGAAACATATTTTGCTGCTGCTTCTTCAGAAATCGGCGATTGGGGCGCTCCATTATCTTTTAGGGCGTTATGCCAACCGCATTCGGTAGCGATTATCGGCTTATTGCCACACATTTTCTGAGTATTTGGTATCCAGCGAGTTTCTAATTGATCGCTTGGTAATCCTCCCCCTGCATAGCTGTGCATATTGCCGAAGTCGCAAGCAATGTTAGTTAGTTGCGCGGCATTTTCTGGATATGCCATCGATGGACTTAAAACATCTAAATTAGCAGTAGCAGGGTCATCTTTAATAAGTTGATAAAGTTCGCTTTGAAAAAGGCGAACTCCCTCAGGAAAAGTTTGGTTTTTGTATCTGAGATCGGGTTGTACATCCCATTCATTTGGCCCTTCTATTGCTTCGATCGAAGGAGCTACATTTTTAGCAATGTTGACTGCATCTGATGGCACTAACCCTCGCGGGTCCATCACTAAAGTTGACTTAATGCCAAGGGTTGCTAAGTCATTAAATTTTTGTTGAGTATCCATATCGGAAGGACTAACGCCATCGCGAATATGGCGAATTCCTAATTCTTGTAATCTTGGTTTGACAATTTCGTTGTATTTTCCGTAAGCCGTATCTATATAGTTAATATGCACTGCAACGCCAATGGAATTAATAAAGGAGGAGGCACTGCGAGCGGGTGCTGGTTGGGTTTGAGATTGAGATTGAGGAACAAGTAAAGAAGATAAAATAAACAGAGTAGCTCCTAAAATTGAAAGTTGAAGAAACTTAAAAATATTCCTTTTTAAAAAAGATATGTTTTTCATATAAACTTCCTTTTTAAGTTAGTTTGTTCTGAATTTAACAAGTCGAAAAGTAGTCGATCGATTTGCTGATGGATAGCAGTTAAATTAAAGCGTTGGCTAGCGATATCTCGCGCTTGAGAACCAATGGTGGCGGCGAGTTGCGGTTGCTGGCCACAATTTGCGATCGCATTTGCTAATTCGATCGGATCTCCCGGCGAAACTAGCCAACCTGTTTTGTTTGTTTCCACTAATTCCACTGCACCACCAGCTTTAGCGGCAATGACAGGTTTTCCGCACAGCATCGCCTCCACAATTACTCTGCCAAAAGGTTCTGGTGCAGTGGAAGAATGAATAACTAAGTCACAAGCTGTCATTAATGGCACGATATCCGAACGAAATCCTAAAAACTTAACTCGATTTTCTAACCCTAACTCTCCTACTTGTTGATGTAAATTTCCCACATAATCTTCTTCGCCAAATAAAGCGTCACCTACTAAAATTACCGTTACATCTTCTGGACAGTGTTTAAGAGCTTCAATTAAAATATGCTGTCCTTTCCAAGGAGATAAACGACTGAAATGACCAACTAAAAACTTTCCTTTAACTCCCAGGGTTTCTTTTAATTTATTATTAGCAGAATCATTGATTTTATAAAGATCGGACTCAAACCCATTGTAGACAACTTTAGTTATTTCCTTTCTTCCACCAGCCGCAATAAAAGCAGACTGAGTTGCTAGAGAATTAGCGATTACTAATGATGCAAAACGATTAGCTAAAGTAACAGCAATGCTAAGGTTGATGCGACTGAAATGCTCTGTCGATAAGATATCGTGTAGGTGATAAACGAGAGGACGACGCGCGATCGCACTAGCCAAAGCTCCCACCACTAAAGCTTTTTGGGTATTCGCATAAATTAAATCAAAATCGCGACTAAGTTGTACTACTTTACTAATTAAAGGTGCTAGCTTTCCTAAACTACTTAATCCTTTTACTAAACCACTTTCTTTGCGAACTTGGATTGCTCGATCGGTTAAAACTTCCACTGGGATATCATGCTGCTGTAGCAGATGGGGAAAAGTACCATCAGCAAACAATCCAACTAAGCAGCTATTTCGATAGTGTTTGGCAATATCTATCAGGCACAATTCTGCGCCGCCAAGATTGCCACTTTGGTCTAGAAACAGGATTTTCATGATGTTATGAAAGAAGTAAATATTGGCGATAAGAATTTTTTCGCAACGAATCAAATTTAAATAAATAGTCATCAATTCCTTGCATAAACTGATATAGCCTTCCCTTCAGCAAATACACGGAAGCAAGACGGAAAAAGGCTAATTCCGGATAAATGATGTCTACGGCAAAATTTCTTTCCAACATTTTTACTTCTTGCGGCATTAAAGGAAATTCATCATCATCTCCATATTTGGGAATGCCATATTTACCAATTACATTATTCCGGAACCAAATGAGAATGCTACTGAACGCATTATTTTCGTGGAAAAATGCTTTACCACCATCTTTTACGCTGGCTCTTAAAACATCAGAAAAAAGCGTAAATGGTTCCAAGTGGTGTAAAATCATGTTGCCAAAAACGAAATCAAACTTGCCTAATCGATCGATTTCAAATGCCGAACATTTAATCGGGTTAATATTGCTGATTCCGTTTTCTCGACAAAACTGACCTAGATTGTTAATAGCGATTTCGCTGATATCAACAGAAACGACGTTAGCTCCCTTCTTGGCAAAAAATAAGGAACTACCGCCATCACCGCAGCCCAAATCTAACAACCTTGCGCCGCTGACATCGCCAAAATGTTTGAGCGCTGCACCTAAAACCGGGTCGTCATCATTGGGAAAACGAGTGGTATTTTCCGAGTAAATTTTGTTCCAAAAAACTACAGTGTTCATTTGTTTTTCCTTGACATTACAATTGGTTACTAATTTATCAATACAGCATTCTCTTTTGTCATTAATCAGCATTCATGATGAATTAACTAATTTGACTGCTGAGTTCTTATTCCGTTCCCCATAGTATTTAATTCCTGCCATACTAATACCGATAAATCCCCAAAGAAGTACGCCAAAAATTGATACCAACACGCTATTTAATCCGATTTGTGCAAATATGGCTAAAGCAATGGCACGAGAAGCACTAAAAAAGGTATCGAAACGCCCTTCAGAAGCTTGAAAAAGGCTGAAAAAAATTAATAAGATTCCTCCCATATAAGGGATAGTTCCCAACCATCCTAAAGAGAACAATATCGACAACAAACCGCTATCGTTGCTGCCCAATTCGGCAATATTTATCACATTTCCTAGCCCCTTTCCGATAAATTCAGAAAAAGCTATACTCATTGCTACACTGTAAGCTTCTGTTCTAGCAGCAAAACTACTATCTTTTTGAGTATTAGAAAAACTTTCTAGGCGGCTATGAATAACTTCTGAAAATGGTTCGATATTGGTTAAGGGAATCACCAAGATTGCCATGACTAATATAGTAAGCATTAAGCGCATTTGCAACTGTGGTTTGAGAGAGGAAATAAAAACAAGTATTCCCACTAACCAGCCAAACCAAGCCGAACGAGCTAAGGATAATAAAAATGCTAAATAGCCTGTTCCAGCAGCAACGAAACGCCAACTAGATTGGCTGCTAAATAGTAAGATTAAACCTGCCATGATAAATGCGGCAAAAGGTTGCGGCGAGTTCATGGTGCTGAATACCCGAATGCCAAAAGGTTCGGGGCTACCAAAAGTTGATACGTCTGTATTGATTAACCAGAAGCGATCCCATTCAGGTGCTACTAAATATTGCCAAATGCCATAGCTTCCCGTGATTAATACACCCCACAAAAAAGTGCGCTGAATGTTTTGTTTAAGTAGTGGATAATCTCGCCATCTGATAAATAAATGGAAGCCAAACAAAATGGGAGTTAACCAACCTAGTAAGTTTAATATAACTGATTGAATAGAGTTATTGATTAATCCAATAAAAAAGCCGTAAAATACACCGATAAAACTTAAAAGAAATGGTAATCCACCCAGACTATATGACTTGGGAAGATATCTGATAAAAGTTAGAAAAGTAACGAATGTCACTAATGGCGGTGCTAATAATACCGGACTGGGATCTACCCAGCCACTTTGTTGGTCGATTAAGCGACGAACGAAAGGTGAAAGAAACCAAATCCACCAGGTAAAACTAATATAAATAATTGGATATCGTTGATATAAAAAGGCACCTACTGCTAAAGATGCAACTGGAAAAGTTAAGCGCAGAATACTACCAGCATTGGCTAGTATACATAGGGCAGAAAAAATTACTAATCCCAAGATAGCACCCCAAGCTGGTGCTGGTTGTAAGCTAATATGAAAAGGTTTTCTTTGAGGATTAGTTGTCGATCGCACTCTTTTTATTGATTGTTTCATGAGGCGCATTTCCTTTGTTGAAAAGCTTGTTCGTAGAAGCGAAGATTTTCACGAGCAATGCGTTCCCAACTGTAAAGCTGTGCAGTAGCATAGGCGTTGCGGCGTAGTTGTTCTAAGTAAGCGCGATCGCAAATCAGTTTTTCTAAAGCTTGTTCGATCGCATGACTGTTACGGGACGGAATTACGATCGCATCCAGTCCGTCTCGCACGATCTCCAGTGGCCCAGGTGTAGCAGTTGTTACAGGAGCTAATCCGCAAGCCATTGCTTCGATCAACGCAATGCCAAATCCCTCAGAAATCGTAGGAAACAGCTTTATTTGATGTCCTTTCAGAAGTTTAGGCAAGTTTTCATTGGTGTAATATGGCACGACTTTTACGCGATCGCGCACCGCTCGATCGAAATCCTCATAAACTTTTAGCGGATCTTGGCATTCATAACATTGCGTTCCTAAAAAAGTTACCTCTACTTGCGGATAACGAGCGAGAATGTTATTCAATGCAGGTACGCTGTAATGAATTCCTTTGCGCGGAATATAAGTGCCAATTTGAGCAATCCGAATTACCCCATTTTCTTCTGGTAATGGTTCAAAAGGCAAATTTAAAAATTGATCGGCAATCGCATTAGGAACAACCCGAACTCGCTCCGATTCTACCCCTAAATTTTCTATTACATACTTAGCATCGCAACTATTAAGTAACAAAACCAAATCTGAATGACGCATCGAAGTTGCCGATTCCCACAATCGAAAACCACCTCGATATAACCCATATTTCCAACTTAATTGCAAATTACCCCGTTGCGCTTCCTCTAAATATTCTAAATGTTCGATATGTTCTAAACCATGACATCTCGCCACTAAAAGAGGACGGTTTTTTTTCTGTTGTTGCAGGATTCCCCATACCCAAGCATCACCAGTGGAAGCATCTACGATATCAATACCTTCCTGACGGCAAAGTTGGGAAATTTTCCTGGCAACAAATTCAGGAAATGTGATAAATTTTCCTAAAGGATGCAGGCGGTTAGGCAAGTTATTTAAAGAATAATAATAGACTTGATGCCCCAGTTTTTCGTATTCTTGGCCAAGTCGCCAAGTTACCCCCGCAGCACCCGCATTGGCATCAAAACTGTAATGACAAGTGAGCAGAATTTTCATGGTTTTTCTTAGCAATAGATAACTGATGAAACATCGACTCTAAAGTTTGGAAATGTTTTTGAGCATTAAACTTTTGCTCGACAACTTTCCGACCTTTTTCTCCCATTTCTCTCGCGAGATTTGGATTGTCTATTAATTGGCTGATTCGACAAGCTAGTTCTGCCCGATCGCCTGGATTAACTAAAAAGCCAGTTTCTTGATGACTGACT
The DNA here is from genome assembly GCA_036703985.1 of Leptolyngbyaceae cyanobacterium. Classification (GTDB taxonomy): domain Bacteria; phylum Cyanobacteriota; class Cyanobacteriia; order Cyanobacteriales; family Aerosakkonemataceae; genus DATNQN01. The sequence goes on along the minus strand of DATNQN010000108.1, from coordinate 28,459 downwards.
ATTTCCGGAATTGCATTCACGCGGGTAGCAATCACTGGTAAACCAGCCGCCATTGCTTCAATGAAAACCCAACCAAATGGTTCGGCATAAGTTGGCATTACAAACATATCTGCCTGATGATAAAGTGCTAACCATTTGGGAGTGTAAGCTTTCACATCATCGTGAATATGAACGCGAGGATGATTGCATTTAACAGGTGCTTGAGTGACTAAATGCAATTCTGCTTGCTCACCAAAATGTTCTAAAAAAACCTCTAAAAGGTCTTGTCCTCCCTTCCGTTCAAAATCACCCCCAATAAACAGGATTTGAAAAGGCTTTTCTCGATCTTTTTTCGACCAATCTTGCGCTGGGATTTTCTGAATGGGAATACCGGGATAAACAACTTTTACCTTTTCTTCATCAATCTGGAAATCTTCCACCACGGATTTGCGAGTTGCATCAGAAAAAGTAACGATCCCGGCGGCTGCATCATAAACTTTTTTTTCTAACCAACAATTAGGAGCAAAAGTCCATCTAAAGTTAGGATCGGTTTTTTCTTGAGATGCCTGTACTGCGGTAAAGTCAATACTAATTACTGTCGGCAACTTCCTCATCAAATCCAGCGCTAAAAAACCAAGGGGTTGAGTATGAAGATGAAGCACCGAGTAATCTGCTTGATTAATTTTGCGATCGACTAACCGCCTACTCATGTAAGCAAATGCCGTTTGCACCCGCAATCGAAAAAAGTCAATATTTTGTCTTTGAATCCATCGATTTTGCGAGTAGTAACCAAGTAATTTATTAATGATGCGAGTAGTTAACTCTTTTTCTTCGTTATACCAGTACAAATCTACTTTGCAGTCAGGCGTTTGGTCAAAATAATCTCTCATCAAATCACCGTAAGTACGGTGACCGAGGTAGCTTTCTATAATGGAAAGGACTTGAGGGTAAGCGTTCATTTTTAATGCTATTACTAGAAGTTTGAATTAAAAAACAAAAAGGGTAGTATGCCAACTTTTAATGCTGTTTTCACAGGTAAATCTTTACCTTCTCTAACAACATCTAGGAGAACTTTTTCTACTCCATTGACCATGCTATCGATACTGAATTTGGCTAAAATATGCTGACGGCATCTCTCACCTAGTTGGGGATTTTCATCTCTCCAATCGATAGTTTGACTGAGAGTTTCTGATAAAGATTTCTCATCTCCCGCATCAAACAAACCATTTTGGAATTCTTCGGTTAATATTTCTGGAATTCCGCCAATTCGACTAGCTACTACAGGTGTTCCGCAAGCCATCGCCTCAATAATTACTCTTCCAAATGGTTCAGACCATAAGCTAGGTAAAACCGTAATATCGCTGACTTGATAAACAGCATCAGTATTACTTACATGACCGAGAAATTCTACCTGTTCTCTTACTCCTAAATCAGTTGCTAATTGTTCGAGAGATTGCTTGTATTTTTCTCCCAGATCGGAGCATTCTTTACCCAAATCGGAAAAATGAACTACAGGTCTTCCGGCAATTAACAGTTTGGCATTTTTACCATTTTTCACCACTGAAGCAAAGCCTTTGATCAAAGTTTCCAATCCCTTTTCCGGATCGAGTCTGCCTACAAAAGAGATTACTCTGGTATCTTCAGGAATATTCCACGATTTTCTGAGGCTGGCGAAATCTTGAGCAATGTTAAATCTTTCCGTGTTAGTTCCGTTGTAAACTACATCAATTTTCTCTTTCTTTAGGTTTAAATTAACCCAGTCATATTTTGTTTGATTGGAAACGGCTATATATTTTTTCGCTCCTTTGAGTCCCATCATTCTCTGGGTATTAAAGTGAAGAGGAGGTATTTGCAGATAACAAACGAAGGGAATATTTTTGGCAAGCGCTAACAGGTAACCAAAAAAAGCAAAATGATAGTCATTGCTGAATACCACACTATCTTTACCCGCAGTAATATTAGTAATCTTAGCAAGAGAAGATAAAAAATCTACTATTTGATTAAATTTTCTGCGATCGAATCCATAGCGATTAATTCTATTGATAGAGTCGCAAAACTTTTGATACTCGGAAATTAAGTCACCTTCTTGGATGTAAATAAGGCTAACTTCATGTCCGCGATCGGACAAACCACGAGTAATTTCGATCAAATTTAGTTCCTGACCGCCACGAGTAGAAGAAGGTTGGTTTTCTAAAACAATTACGTGCATAATTTGTCATTTATTGGTAAGTTTTTGCCGAATTTACTTAACTTGCTTGACCTAATTGATGCTGCATTTGGTGATATTTCCAAAGTTTGCCGCGCTGTTCTAGTAATTCTTGATAGCCGCCTTGTTCTACAATCCGTCCCTGTTCGAGAACTACTACTTTATCGGCGCGAACAATAGTAGAAAGTCGGTGCGCGATCGCAATTACCGTCCGTCCTACCGAAAGCTTCTCTAACGATTCCTGAATCAACCTTTCCGACACGGAATCCAAAGCACTAGTTGCTTCATCCAAAATCAAAATTTCCGGGTCGCGAAGTAGAGCACGCGCGATCGCAATTCGCTGACGCTGACCCCCCGATAACCTCACTCCTCGGTCTCCCAACTGAGTATCGAAGCCTTCCGGTAATTCCAGAATAAAATTCAACGCATTAGACAATCTTGCAGCTTCCCGAATGTCAGATTCCTTTGCATTTTCTGTACCGTAAGCAATATTATTGCGGACAGAAGTATTAAAAATAAACGTATCCTGACTCACAACTGCCATCTTCTGACGCAGCGATTTGATGTCAAATTCCCTGATATCGACGCCATCAATTAAAATTTGTCCTTCCGTTGGATCGTAAAATCTAGGAATTAAATCAGCTAAAGTACTTTTACCAGCACCAGACGATCCTACCAGCGCCGTTGTTTCTCCCTTTTTGATACTTAAAGTAATGTTTTGCAAAACCAAATGATCCCGATCGTATCCAAAATCGACAGATACTAAATCGATCGATCGCTTCAATTCTATAAATGGAAGATTGCCATCCTCTAAATATGGTTTATTATCAGTTCTCAGCAGTTCCCTCACATTATGAAGCGAACCCTGAAAGCTATTCATCTGCGCTCTCGCTCCATTCAACTGACGCACGATCGGCATCAATCGAAATAACACAAATAAAAATGTTAGTAACGCCGCTGTTTTTAGTTGTCCGTTCGGTATCAAAGTTGCAAATGCCAAAATTAATATCCCAACTAAAATAGCAGTCGCCCCTCCTTCCGCCAGAGGTTCTACTAAAGCACTAGATGACTGTCCTTTAATCGCCGCATTCTTCAACTGAGAACTAGCATCATAAAATCGCTTCCTCTCAAAATCATGAGCCGCAAATGCTTGCACCGTCCGAATTCCATTAATAAATTCCAACGCCACAGAAGCATACCTGCCTCCCGCCTTCGTCCATTCAAAACTAGCTTCCCGTACTCGTCCGAGCAGAGTTGTAATTGCTGCTGACAAAAGCGTAAACAACAGCACGGAAATCACAGTCAGTTGCCAAGACAGCAACAACATCGTGATTATATAAGCAGCTAAAGTAGTACCCCTAGTGATTAAAAAACAAGTAACTCCAAAAGCGTGAGAAATCTGATATATTTCAGCCGTAATACTATTAACTAATTCTCCAGCACGAGTTTTAGCAAAATAACTCAGGCTTAAAGCTTGTAACTGTTCAAATGACCGTTTACGCAAGCGATCGATGAGATTATGATTAGTGATTTCCCCGTAAATCTGCCCTAAATAAGTTAGCCCCGTTCGCAGCAAAGTCATCAGTAAAATCAGGGCAGATACTCGATACAATCGTTCGTTAACAGAAGCATTTACTCCTAAAAATACCGCATCGAACCAACCAATACCAGTTTGGATTGGCGCGGCATTCGGGTCGGTCAAACTTTGCAAAAACGCCAACAAAAAACCAACTCCAAAACCCTCGAAAATGGCAGCCACAAAAGTAAAGCCCAGCGCCATAATCGCTACTTGACGAAAGTATTTAAACTCTCGCAAAATAACATAGTTATCTCGCCAAAATTTGGTTGCTCTTAGCAGATTACGAATTGGCATTGGTAAGCGGAGACGCATGATAATTCCCAATATTAGTTATCGATTAGTAAGCACCAAAACCCGAGATAACCCTGAGCATAGTCAGCGGTAAAATCAGTAAATCCCGCCAGATCGACCAACTACGCAAATATTCCAGATCGCAATGATTTACGGCCTCTAAATCCAGCAAATGCGATCGCGCTTTTACCTGCCAATCACCAGTAATTCCCGGCAACGCATTCAAACGTTTTTGTCCTGCTTTGTTGATTCGCACCGCATCGTATAAAGCCCAAGGACGCGGGCCAACCAAACTCATTTCACCCCGCAATACATTAAACAATTGCGGCAATTCATCCAGACTATATTTCCGCATCCAACGTCCCAAAGGCGTGATGCGAGAATCATCTTTGCACTTATGCAATCCGGTTTGATTTGCCATCACTTGATAGTGATATTTTTCCGCATCCACCACCATCGTGCGAAACTTAAAAATGCGGAATAATTTACCCCGTTTTCCCACGCGCCACTGACAGAAAAAAATCGGCCCCGGCGTAAAAATTCGGATTGCCAAAGTTAGTGCCAACATTAATGGAGAAAGAACTGCTAACAATAAAGCAGCAACACTCCAATCAAACAGCCGCTTCAATCCCCAACTCAACGGATTTCGTCTCATGGGTAATTCTTGGGTAAAAGGCAATAGCAGAAAAATCGGCTTCTTAGCTTCCTGACAAGCATTTGCCCAAACTTTTAACTTTGCCTCACCCAAATCCGGATCGATGCGAACCAGTCGCGCAGAAGAACTTTTTAAACACTCCACTAGCGATCGCTCGTCATTAAAACTCTCTGGACAAGCATTTTTGGCGTTTTCTGCCAAATTCACTAGCAACTGTCCTTGTCGCCATTTCAACGCACAGCGAGGTGAGCAATTATCCCATTGCTGTTCGAGAAACGGAGAACGATCTGAGAAATTCGGTGAAATTACTGAGCTAGTCATCTGTAGTTTGGTTTTCCTGAAATAAAAGCTTACAGAGCAACGAATTCAAAGCTCACACACCCAAAAATAAGCAGCCTGGTATTGAAATTAAGAAGTAGAAAAAAGGCATACTTGCTTAAACAGCATAAATATGAAGTTTTATTAAAGCTTCTACCCAAAGGCTGAAGGATACTTACGCATATTTACGTAAACTAGTCTGTTGTTGGGCTAAGGAGCAGATTTTATCAGTATTTTCACGGGTTTAGCGATCGGCACTCACCAGTCGCAATGCAAAATTATTTAGTTCGATCGGCGGGTAGGCACGAGCGATCGCAAACTCCAAACCCGATTTTTCAAGAAACCGTTAACATTTGCCACTTATTAACTATAAATAGCTAATCCTTTAGTCACATTTATACAGAAAATTCGATATAAAATACCCTCGTGAGGAGAAAAAATTAATTTTTGAAATGGAATTGAGCACCCATAGCTTAAACGGTGATTTTAATAACCATTTTTCTAAAATTTTGGGGTGATCTACTCATGGATAGAGATGTTATTTATAACTTATTAGATACTTTGAAATAAGTGCAAACTTTTCGAGCGTTTACTTTATGAAAATTGCTCTAGTTCACGATTATTTAACTCAGCGAGGTGGAGCAGAGCGAGTTTTTGAACTGCTTTGCAAACGCTATCCGGACGCTGATATATTCACCTCATTGTACGATCCCCAGCGAACCATCGACTTAGGAAACCGGGTAGTTCGTACAACAGCACTGCAAAAAATTCCCGGAGCATCTAAATATTTTAGAATGCTGGCTCCCTTTTATTTTCAAGCATTTCGAGCCTTAGACCTGCAAGATTACGACTTAATTATCAGCAGTTGCAGCAGCTTTGCCAAAGCAGTCAGAAAATCTCCCAAAGCACGGCACATTTGCTTTTGCCACAACGTCACCCGTTTTTTATGGGATACGGAAACATATTTGCGAGAGTATGCAGACTATCAACTTTTCGCACCTTTGATCGAACCCCTATTCCAAATGTTGCGGCAGGTAGATTTAACATATGCTCAAGAACCTGACCTTTATATTGCAAACTCAACTGTTGTCGCTCGGCGCATTCAAAAACATTATGGAAAACAAGCAATTGTAATTAATTATCCCATCGATAGCAGTAAATTTAGTTTTTCAGAAAAAAAAGATAACTTTTATCTCGCATCAGCACGATTGCTAGGCTACAAGCGCATGGATGTAATTGTAGAAGCATTTAATTGGCTGAAATGGCGGTTATTAATCGTAGGAGATGGCCCAGAGCGGCAACGCCTGCAATCCAAAGCGCTCAAAAACGTAGAATTTTTGGGATATGTCAGCGACTCAGAACGCAAAAACTTAATGGCAAAAGCCACCTCCGTTATCGTCGCCGCCCTCGAAGATTACGGATTAGTACCAGTGGAAGCAAATGCCAGCGGAACACCAGTAATTGCATACGGTGCAGGGGGAGTATTAGACACTCAAATACCTGGAAAAACAGGCGTTTTTTTCAAACGACAATCCCCAGATGCACTGCAAACCGCACTCCTCAATGCTAGAGAAATTTCCTGGGATTACAACCAAATTCGGGATCATGCCTTAAACAATTTCTCAGAAGAAGCCTTCTTTAAAAAAGTTGACCGAGTAATTGATAAATTCGCCACCATACCGCTCTAATTAATAAAATTTTTTAGCAGGTTCAACATGATAGAAATCAGCGAAAACAACTCTTACAATCCTGCGGAAGCAGAACCGGGTTATGGCCAACTGGTAGCCATTCTAATCCGGCGTCGCTTTTGGCTGTTCAGCGTATTAGGAGTAGTTTTATTAATTAGCGCTATCCTCACCTTAACCGCCAAACCCACTTATGAAAGCTCCATGCAACTGCTAGTAGAGCCTAACTATCAAGGCAAAAAAGGACAGCGTTCTGCTTTGGAAAACGATTTTGCCGACGCTAACGTAGAAGTAGATAACGCCACTCAGCTTAACTTAATGCGAAGTTCGCAACTTCTGCAAAGAGCAGTGGATTTACTCAAACCACAATACCCCGATTTAACCGTCAAAAATCTGAAAAAATCCCTATTCATTAGTCAAATTCAAGAAGATGACGTTAATACAAAAATTTTCCAAGCAACTTACACAGATCACAACCCAATAAAAACAGAAACAGTACTCGAAACCATCAAAAAAGTTTATTTAGATTACAATCGCGAACAACAAAAACTCCGACTAGCTAGAGGGCTTTCTTTTATCGATAATCAATTACCAGAGGTGCGACAAGGAACCATCCGTTCCGAACAAGCTTTAGCCCAATTTCGCCAAAATCAAAACTTAATAGAACCGGAATTACAAGCCAAAGCTCTCATTGAATCTCTCAAAGATGTCGAACAAGAATTACGCATCGCCAGCGCTCAATACCGGGATGCACAAGCTCGCTACCAAGCTTTACAACAACAAGTAGCGCTTCCTCCCAAACAAGCACTCAGCGCTTCCCGGTTAAGCGAATCTACCCGTTATCAAGCATTACTAAACGAAATTCAAAAAACCGAATTTGAATTAGCCCAAGAACGCCAGCGTTTCACTGATTCCAATCCTTATATCCAAAATTTAAAAGAGCAACGCAAAAGATTATTAGGTTTATTACAAGCAGAAAAACAACGGGTTTTAGGAGAAAATTCCACTCAATCAAATGTTTCCTCTGAAAATCTCCTCCAACAGGGACAAATGGGTAGGTTGGATGTTAACCTAGCTGGTAAACTAGCCGAAGAACAAACAAACGTACTTGGTTTCCAATCTCGCGTCCAAACCCTCACTGAAAAACGGCAACAAATTCAGAATCAATTAAAAAGATTTCCATCTGTGTTAGCTGAGTACAGCCGTTTGGAGCCAGAAGTAAAATTAAAGCGAGAAACTCTCGCACAATTGCTGAAAGCTAGGCAAGATTTAAGCTTAGAAATTGCCAGAGGTGGATTTGATTGGCAAGTAGTTGAAGAACCCCAATCAGGCAACAAAACTGGCCCCAGCATGAAGCGTAATTTATTGTTAGGTGGAGTAGCTGGTTTAATGCTGGGAAGCATCGCCGCCTTTATCAGAGAAATGATTGATGATGCAGTTCATACTTCTGATGATTTGCAAAAACAAGTGGATTTACCATTACTGGGAATTGCACCAGCGTTGTCGCGCAGTGAAACTCCCGAACCTATGCAATTACCTTTCCGCCAGCAACCAGCATTAGCCTCTTCTATGATAGAGGTAATTAATTGGCAGCCATTTCGAGAAGCTTTGGATTTAATTTATCAGAATATTCAATTGCTCAATTCGGCTCCCATGTTTAAATCGTTGGTGATTACTTCCGCACTCGCTGGCGAAGGAAAAACCACATTAGCTTTAGGTTTAGCAATCAGCGCTGCTAGATTACACCAAAGAGTATTGCTAATCGATGCGGATTTACGCCGTCCCAGTTTGCACAAACACCTTAATTTACCAAACGAACAGGGACTTTCTACTTTATTAACTAGTAATGCTCCCGTGCGAGGAGAAAATAGTATTGAAGTATCGGTACAATATGCCAATATTTCTATTCTGACATCCGGGCCAACTCCTTTAGACCCCGCTCAATTGTTGAGTTCCCGAAAAATGCACGATTTGATCGCAACCTTCGAGCAAAACTACGATTTAGTTATCCTCGATGCACCCCCAGTTTTGGGAATGGTAGATGCTATCTTAGCTGGTTCGGTTTCTAGTGGGGTAGTTCTGGTGGGGCGAATCGGTCAAGTAACTCGCAGCGAACTCGTGCAAGCTACTAATATGTTGAGTAAGTTAAATGTAGTTGGCGTAGTAGGTAATGGCGCAAATCTTCCTAGCAAGAGCTATGGTTTGGCTGTAGCTTCTTGAGAAGAATTAAGTGCTGTTTTCTTGACTTATTTGATTTGTTTGAACTCACGCATTTTGGCGAATAAATAAGTCATAATATAGAATTCTGACTTTTTCTTTAAACAGTGACTTTTTGCTTGCCCTTCATACTGGCAAATATCTGCACTTTTTCTGGGTGTTGAATGATATCCTCTTCGTGTTGAGCGCAAATACTGCATTGCTCTGGACTGAAAACAAAGACTTCTCCTGTTTCGATTTTATAAACCCAAGCGTGCAGGTTGAGTTGGCCGCTGTGAACTTTCGCACGAATTACTGGGTAAGTTCGCAAATTTTCAATTTGAGTAATTACATTTTCTTCTATTGTGACGTTTAAGAGCGCATCACCTTCATAGCCTTTATAGTTTTCTTTGACGAGGCGACGAGTAGCTTCGGCGTGTTTTAACCAATCATAAACTAATGGCATTTCGTCGGCTAATCCATGCAATTTTAGTAAGCCTTTCATCGCTCCGCAATCAGAATGACCGCAAATAATTATATCTTTAATACCTAAGTGCTGAACGGCATATTCAATGGTAGCGCCTTCTCCTCCGTTGGTTGCACCGTAAGGCGGGATGATATTACCAGCATTGCGAATGATGAATAGTTCTCCCGGTTCGGTTTGGGTAAGCAAATTCGGGTTGATGCGGGAGTCAGAACAGGTGATAAACAAGATGCGGGGATGCTGTTCGTGGCTGAGCGCCTCAAACATATCCCGATGGGTTTTGAAGTAATTGTTTTGGAATTCGTAGACGCCTTTAATGATTTTTTTCATTGCGATTAATCATAGGTTATGAAAGCCTTTTTTATTCTAGGGCGATCGATAAATTAGCAACTTGTTCTTTATAAAAATTTGCATTTTAAATGGCGTTAAATCCGGTTATTTGTTAATATCTAAAATAGAAAATCCGTATTTTAGTAATTCTTTTGGCAAAAGTTGATATTTACCTGCCTTAATTTCGCAAAATCATCAAAAATCAAGGGTTGTTAGAGCGGGTTTTGAATTAAGAATATCTTTAAAAATGATTAAATTTATCTACTAAACCCGCCCCTACGTCGATCCTCAGGGGTGTAAATCCCGATCGCAATCAAAACGATCCATCGACCATACACAAAATCTAACTTTACTGCTGCACGATGCTTTGGTAAAAATCTTCTAGCGATTTTACGCAATTGCGATCGTCAAACAGATGATGGTGGCGAGTTTTCATTTTTTCTTGAATATTTTGCCGCCAAACTGCATCTACTCCCAGTTTAACAGCAAGATCGATATATTCTGCTTCTGTTTGGGCGATCGTGTCAGTAACTCCTAACATTTTTAAGAAGCTATAAGCATGACGACCGCGCATGAATTCCCCCGGACAAGTAACAATGGGTAAATTGCACGCGATCGCCTCTAGGGAAGTATTTCCACCAGACCAACTAAGCGTATCTAAAAACACATCACAAAGTAAGTTGATCGTCAAATAATCGGGTCGAGTGGGAATATTAACGAATAAGCAGTAATCTTCACTGTTTAAATCCACGGCTGCAAAAGCACGTTGCAGCCGTTTTTTGAGTAATTCACCTCGCAGAAAAACAAACCGAGACTCTGGTAATCGTCGGGCAATTTCTGCCAAAATATAATCATGTTGCGGCAAATATTTAAAAGGAGCTTGGCAACATAAATATAATACTTTATCTTCTGGTAAATCAAAATCTGCACGAGTCTTAGTTAGTGGTGGAATATCTAATGGTTCTGGGTAGGAAACACCAATATTGGCTAAATTAATCAACTTTTCGGTGTAATGTTCTTCAGCATTTTCCGGTTCCATCAATTCCCCAGATAAAAAGTAATCAATTGTGGGTAGCCCAGAGGTAACGGGATGTCCCCAAGCCGTACATTGCACTGGTGCAAGACGCAACCCAGCCATTTTCACGGTTTGGGATTCCATACCAATTTCTGGAAATACGAGAACGTGCAATCGATCGTCAAGAATTTGTTGACAAACCGCTTCTAAATTACCGGGAATATGGTGAAAAACATCGCTATATTCTTGAAATTGTTCGGTTACGTAATCCGGAGCGTTACCAGTATAATAGGAGTAAATTTCAAAGTTTTGTTTATCGCAGTAACGCAACCAACCCACTAACCATAAAGTGCCACTGTAAGAATGTAAATAACTGGACACATATCCGACGCGAATCTTATTATTGAGTTTGAAAGGTGGCATAGCTAAAGGCTGAACCCAGTCTGGATAATTAGCCGCCATAACTTGATGGATGAAATTGCCCCACTGACGTTGTAAATCTACAGCGTTCAGTCCTTGATGTCCTAAATAGAATGTCGTGATACAGTTTAATCCATCTAGAGCATTTCTGAACCCTTCAGGAGTTTCTAAAGATGTGCGATCGATTAAATCTTGTAAACCTTGTTTATATCTCTGCCGATAAAACTCGATTTCCTCTTGATTATCATAGACGATCGGCAACATTAATTTATCAAGTATTTTGAAAGTATAATTATCCGGCATTACCTGTAAGGCAGCTTCGGCAATGGAGATCGCTTTTGGCGTTCTTCCTCTGGTATGGTATATGACAATTAATGCAAAATATAATTGACCAAATTTAGGATAAAGTTTGATACCTTCTTGGAGAATATTAATTGCTTCTTCTACTCGATTAAGACTTTCAAAACACTCACTTATAGACAAATAAATATCGGGAGTTCCCGTGTAAATTTCTAAATACTTTTGATATTGTTGAATAGCTTCTTCATATCGGCTTTCTTGAAAAAAGAAATTAGCATATTCTAATAGGTCATCTGGAGGATTTTCTTTAATTTTTAAAGCGATTTCTAGATTATTTAATAGGTCTGTATTACCTGGATTAAAAGAAATCGCTGTTTGATATACTTCAATGGCTTGTTCAATTTGATTTTGTCCGATTAAGAGATTTCCTAAGTTGATGTAGCTTCCGAAATGGTGGGGATTAGCTAAAATTGCTTGACGATAAACTTCTTCAGCGTGGATAATTTCCCCAGCTTGTGCTAGCAGATTACCTAAGTTGTTATAAGCATCTAATAAAGTGGTATCGAGGGCGATCGCATCTTGGTAAGCGGAAATTGCCCCCGTCAAATCATTTGATTGCTCTAAGCAACAGCCTATGACATAATAGGCCATCGCATTTTCGCGATCGATCTGCAAAGATTGCGCTATAGCAGCTTGCGCGGCTTGATAGTCTTGCGCTTGATAATAAAGTATGCCTAAATTTAGCCAAGCTTCTCCATCATCGCCCTCTAACTGTAAATATTCTCGATATTTCTTTTCTGCTGCGTGAAATTTCTGTTGATGGTGTAAGTTTAATGCTTCTTGATAAAGGGTGTCCACGGTATCCTCTGTTTACTTGGGGTACTCTCAGGATTTCGGATTTAGTTCTGTTTCCAGTTTAAGTTGGGATGGGATAGGCGATCGGATTTTTTTATTAAACCGCTACAGAATGCAGACGGTTCATAGAAGGATAGGATGAAGTTAAGAAGGAAAAAAGCCTTCAAAAGAGAAGTTAGGATTTAATTAAACATGATTTGAGCTTTTAAGGTGGCATATATGCCTTATTAAGACGATATATGGCCGATTTTAACTGCTGCCTGACTTTCCACAAGCAGACAAGATACTTGGTTGCGTTGGTGCGATCGCGAAGGTAATATTCTCCTCACTGGTGATGAAAGGGCTGCCCAAGCAGAACAGCGTGCTTTGGAAGCAGAACAACGCGCCCAACGTTTAGCAGAACAATTGCGCTCTCTGGGTATCGATCCCGATACGATAAGTTAGAATTAAGTTTAGTTGGTAGACAAATTAATAAACTCCTGAATTCTCTGCCAAACTTTGTCTACAAGATTCGTTTGTTCGACATCAAACCATTCAATTTCAGGATATCCTCTAAACCAAGTGCGCTGCCGTTTGGCGAATTGTCGCGTATGTAAAACAGTTAAATCTTTCGCTTGGGTGAGGGAAATTTCCCCAGCTAAATATTGTTTGATTTCTGCATATCCTAAGGTATCGAGTAAAGGTAAATCAGCGCCATATTTTTGGCAAAGATTTTCTACTTCATTTACTAAACCATCAGCGATCATTTTTTCGGTGCGTTGTTCGATGCGATACTGCAAGTGAGAGGGATCGCAATCTAAACCGATCTGCAAAATTGGATAACTTGGTGGATTTTCTCCTTGTTGCTCGGAAATTGGTTTGCCAGTGACGTAAAATACTTCTAGCGCTCTCAACGTTCTCACCGAATCATTAGGGTGAATCTTCTCGGCTGCGATCGCATCGACTTGTTGCAGAAAAGCATAAAGTTGAGTTTGTCCCAAAGATTCCAGTTGCGATCGCAATTCCAATTGAGGAGGTACTCTGGGAATCTTCATCCCCCGTGCGATCGAACGGATGTATAAGCCAGTACCACCAACTAACAAGAGGGGGGGATGGAGGGATGGGGAGATGGGGGGAGAAGAAATTAAAGCTTGAGCTTGTTCTTGGTAATCGGCTACAGTCAAAGTCTCTCTAGGATCGCAGATATCAATTAAATAATGTGACACCAACTGTTGTTCGGCTAAAGTAGGTTTAGCCGTACCGATATCAAAATCCCGATATACCTGACGGGAATCAGCACTGATAATAATCGAACCCAGCCGCTGCGCCAGCGTCAACGCCAATCCCGACTTACCCGTCGCCGTCGCCCCACAAATCACGATTAGTTTTGTAGTATTCAATCTCAAATCCCAAATCTACAATCTAAAATGGGTTAATCCCCTGAATAAAATTCTCTTCTATTTGCTCTAAAGTCGTCTCCAACCCTTTTGTGCTACAATTTTGGAGTGTTTTTTCATTTTCGGGCCATAACCCGGCTCAAAGCCTTGACTGGAGAACTCATTTTATGACAAGCAGTTACAGCGCCGATCAGATTCAAGTTCTGGAAGGTCTGGAACCGGTTCGCAAACGACCGGGGATGTACATCGGTTCGACGGGGCCAAGAGGACTCCATCATTTAGTTTACGAGGTGGTGGACAATTCCATCGACGAGGCGCTGGCTGGTTACTGTACTCACATTGAGGTTGACCTCAACGCCGACGGTTCCGTTACAGTCACCGATGATGGACGGGGGATTCCCACAGATATCCATCCTCGCACGGGCAAGTCTGCTCTGGAAACAGTAATGACAGTTCTTCACGCCGGAGGAAAGTTTGGCGGTGGTGGTTACAAAGTTTCCGGTGGACTGCACGGCGTTGGTATATCGGTGGTAAACGCTTTGTCCGAGTGGGTGGAAGTGACGGTATGGCGGGATAAGAAGGTTCACAAACAACGCTTTGAACGCGGTATTCCCGTTACCGAACTGGTACCTAACCCCAGCAATGAAAACCGCACTGGTACTTCTGTTAGTTTTGTCCCTGATACGGAAATTTTTACCAGTGGCGTTGAATTTGATTATACCACTTTAGCCGCACGTCTGCGCGAGTTAGCTTATCTGAATGCAGGGGTAAAAATTACTTTTAGCGATCACCGCGTGGAAGTAATTAAAAACAATATTTCCAGGATAGAAACTTACGAGTACAAAGGTGGTATTCGCGAGTATATTTCTTACATCAACCGCGATAAACAACCTCTGCACGAGGAAGTTATCTTTGTATCGGGTGAACGAAATAATGTTCAAATAGAAGTTGCATTGCAGTGGTGTATTGACGCTTATACGGATAATTTGTTGGGTTTTGCCAATAATATCCGCACCGTTGATGGCGGTACTCACATGGAAGGGTTGAAGGCGGTGTTGACGCGGACGATGAATGCGATCGCACGCAAGCGCAATAAACTCAAAGAAGGCGAGCCTAACCTCGCAGGAGAAAATATTCGGGAAGGATTAACTGCGGTTATTTCTGTTAAAGTACCCGATCCGGAATTTGAAGGGCAAACTAAAACTAAATTAGGTAACCCAGAAGTTAGGGGAATTGTTGACTCTTTGGTAGGGGAAGTATTAACCGAGTATTTAGAATTTCGTCCCCCCATTGCTGATGCTATTTTAGAGAAAGCAATTCAAGCATTTAAAGCAGCAGAAGCAGCACGTCGCGCTCGTGAATTAGTGCGAAGAAAATCTGTTTTAGAATCTTCTCCTTTACCAGGGAAATTAGCAGATTGTAGTACCAGAGACCCTTCAGAATCAGAGATTTTCCTGGTCGAAGGCGATAGTGCCGGTGGCTGTTTTTTTGGAAAAACTAACATTTTATTGGCTGATGGAAGGGCAATTAGCCTATTAGAAATAGTAGCAGAACAAGCAGAGGGAAAAGAACATTTTTGCTACACAATTCAGGAAGATGGAAACATCGGAATTGAACGAATTATTAATGCCAGAATGACGAAAGCAAATGCTGAAGTTATTAAACTGACATTAGATAATGGTGAAGTTCTCATCTGCACTCCCGATCATCCATTCATGTTGCGCGATGGCACTTACAAAGCAGCCGAATTGCTAACACCTGAAGATTCTCTCATGCCACTATACCGCAAGCTTTCTCAAAAGAATGAAAAAGGATCTGGGCTTGACGGTTACGAAATGGTTTGGAATCCTAAACATGATAAATGGATTTACACTCATCTTTTGGCAGACTTTTATAATCTGCGAAATGGTGTTTATCAAGCATCAGATGGAAACCATCGCCATCATGTTGATTTCCACAAATTGAACAACAATCCAACCAATATTAAACGTCTTCCGGCTGAAGATCATCTAGCATTACATCGCGCTCACCTAGAGAAAACTTTACATCGACCAGATGTAATTGAAAAGAGCCGTCAGGTTCACATGAGCGAAGAATTTCGTGAGATGATGAGCGATCGTATGTCATGGCTAAACACCAGTTTCCTTCTTTCACAAAATGCTAAGGCTCAGTGGGAGGATGAAGAATACAAAGCCTACATGATGCAAAAATGGCGGGAGTTTTATGAGAGTAATGAAGAGTATCGCCAGCAAAATCGGGAACAACTGAATAAAGCTCAGTCAGAATATTGGAGTGATGAACTCAATCGCTTAATTCAAGCCGAAAGAGTGCGAGAATATTTTGAAAATCATCCGGAAATGCGGGAGGCTTATTCAGAAGCTGCCAAGCAACAATGGCAAGATGAGGAATTGTTAGAATGGCGGCGTCAAAAAACTAAAGAACAATGGACAAGCGAATTTCGAGCGAAGCGAAAAGCGGCGCTTCACCAAACCTACTATCGCAAGACTATTGAGGCTTTAAAGGACGTAGAAAGTCAAAAAGGTTGGCTGGATTTGGAAGCTTACGATCTTTACCGGCGTCAGCTGAAAGACAAGTCGATCTTGAAGTTTGAAACTTTCTGCGATCGCTATTTTGACGGGAGTCGGGTAAAAGCACGGGAAGCGATCGGTAATTACAATCACCGAGTTGTGAAAATCGAACGTTTAGAGGAACGATTTGATGTTTACGACATCGAAGTTCCCCATTCCCACAACTTCGCTTTAGCTAGTGGAATATTCGTTCACAACAGCGCCAAACAAGGACGCGATCGCAGATTCCAAGCCATCCTACCTCTACGCGGTAAAATTCTCAACATCGAGAAGACCGATGACGCCAAAATCTACAAAAATAATGAAATTCAATCGTTGATTACCGCTTTGGGATTAGGCGTCAAAGGTGAAGAATTCGACGCTTCTAATTTGCGCTATCATCGCATAGTGATCATGACTGACGCTGACGTTGATGGAGCCCACATTCGCACCCTTTTGCTGACATTCTTCTATCGCTATCAACGGGCGCTGATCGAGCAAGGGTATATTTACATTGCTTGCCCTCCGTTGTATAAAGTAGAACGGGGAAAGAATCACGACTATTGCTATAGCGATCGCGAATTGCAAGAGTTAATCCGTCAATTCCCTTCCAACGCCAAATACACCATCCAAAGGTTCAAAGGCTTGGGTGAAATGATGCCAGAACAACTCTGGAATACCACCATGAATCCACAAACTCGCACGTTTAAACAAGTGGAAATTGAAGATGCGGCAGAAGCCGATCGCATTTTCACCATTCTGATGGGCGATCGAGTTGCTCCACGGCGAGAATTCATCGAAACCTATGGCTCTAAACTCAATTTGAGCGATTTGGACATTTAAAACATTGTGAGGCATAGAAACCCGGTTTTTTTAAGAAACCGGGTTTCTGCGATCGCTCCTATTTTGTAAAAAATCTTAATGAAAATTCTCATCAAATCAGTCTACTGTTAGCTGATAGGCGGGTTTTTAACCGTTGATAAATATAAAACGCTCCTCTTTGACTTAAGGGACAGTAATTTAGCATGAGTTCTAATTTAGCAACCAAATTGCGTGAAGGCACCAAAAAAGCCCACACAATGGCAGAAAACGTTGGTTTTGTCAAGTGCTTTTTAAAAGGCGTGGTAGAAAAGAACTCCTACCGGAAACTGGTAGCCAACCTCTACTTCGTCTACACTGCCATTGAAGAAGAGATGGAAAAGCACCGGGAACACCCCATCCTCTCCAAAATTTACTTTAAAGAGCTAAACCGCAAAAAGAGCCTAGAGCAAGACCTCAGCTACTACTACGGCCCCAACTGGCGCGAACAAGTAGCCCCCTCCCCAGCCGCTCAAGCCTACGTACAGCGCATTAGAGAAGTATCTGAAAAAGAACCAGAACTCTTGATTGCCCAATCCTACACTCGCTACTTGGGCGACTTATCCGGCGGTCAAATCCTCAAAGGCATTGCAGTACGCGCCATGAACCTCACCGACGGAGGCACCGCTTTCTACGAATTCAAAGATATTCCCGACGAGAAAGCATTTAAGAACACCTATCGCCAAGCTTTGAACGATTTGCCTCTAGATGAAGCAACAGCCGATCGCATCGTAGACGAAGCAAACGACGCCTTTGGCATGAACATGAATATGTTCAAAGAACTAGAAGGCAACTTGATCAAAGCCATCGGCTTGATGCTGTTCAATACCCTCACCCGCAAACGCACTCGCGGCAGCACCGACGCAGAACTGGCAACCGTTGAATAATGAGAGCCGTTTTGCATTAAATTCCGATTCATCAAACAAAATTAACTTTTCTCACAATCCTGGAGGCTCGATGGTGGTTAGTCACTATCTATCATCAAGTCACCGGGATTGTAAGTTTTTAAGGGGGAGAGGGAATAGGAAAGGGATTTAGCTCAATGGGGGTAAATGAGGCTCAAACCCAGTCGCAGCAAGGAAAAAGACAAATTGACCTTAAGTTGGCTTCCCGACTGGGTTTGAGCCTGTTTTGAAGATAAATTTTGTCTAAGTCCCGATATCATGTCCGGTTGTTATAACCATAGTTTGTAGTAAGGACTTTAGTCCTTAGACCGAGGACTAAAGTCCTCACTACAAACTAGTTTTATTATCGGTAATCTTGCCGGACATGGTATCACCCTTAATCCTGTTCATCCTCTAATCCCGATGCTGTGGGATGACCGCAAGAACTACAATAATTAGTAAACTTATAGGTTTTATGATGGCATTTTAAGCATTCTACATACTGCTCGAAACCGCAATAAGGGCAAAAATCATCACTTAACCTAAGTTTAGAACTGCAATTAATGCAGCGCACTTTCTGGATTCTCTTTTTAGCTTGAACGCGAGGATTAAAAACCCAAACTTGCAGAAGTTTAATTAATCCCAAACCTAACAAAGGAATAATCAAGATCAACGCATAGCTGGCAACAAATACCAATCCTCCTACCAAACTAACAATTAATTCAGTGGCGACACCAATCAGATTGCCGAACTGAATAAACTCAAAAAACTTAATCAACAGAGGAATGCAGAAGATCAGCAGCAGATGCCAACTCAATAAAGCTTGCAAACCGAAATTTTTGCGGAGTGCTGTAGAATGCCAAAAGTAACCAATTAGAATTAACGGTAACAAAAATAGAGTTTGTAACAGTACTTGTTGATTGGGATACCAAAACTCCGCTTTATTGTAAACTTGTTTGAGTTTTTCATAATCCGAACCATTATCGATCATCTGGAGATAAGCATCAGTAGCCGGATGTTGAATTAACTTAGTCTGTTGTTCCGTAATTTGCTTTTCCTTATTTGCAATCAGCTTTTTATTATTATCAATTTCTGATTTCACCCGATCCGCAGCCACTTTATTGATCGATTTGTCTGGTGATTGACCAGCAATTTTTTCTAGTAAGGTAGAATTATATTGGCTTTGCAGCGTTTGATTTTCTTGTTTTAAAGAAGCAACTTCGTTTCTCAGCTTATCGATACTCGTTTTTAAATTAACAGTTTCAGGGGTATTAACTGCTTTAGAAGCACGAGTATAGTATGCACACATATTTGAGACTTGACCCAATCTATTTGAATTGGCAGTAGGGCTGGGTAAAGGATATTTATTTTGCTCGATTAGATTTTCAATAGTGCTAACCTTGAAGGCAAAGGTTCCTTTCTTTTCTGCCGTGTGGTAATTTTGGTACGGCAAAAAGCAAGGATACTCTTCAGAGGGACTAAGCGGCCATTGGGAAATGCTATTTAAGCCGCTAAAAACGTTAAAAAGGACAAAAATATCGATTAATACAAGAATTACTAAACTAACTTTGTTGATCGGCTCGTGTTGAATGTAAGTCGATTTGTGAATAAAATTACTGCTAGCCCTTTTTAAAAAAGAGAACATATGATTACTCCGGTTAATCCTTAATAATAACTCAAAATTATTTTACCTCTTGAAGCCTAATTATAGCCAAAACTAAAGCATTTCAATGCTTTGCACTTGAATTGAGTAAAATTACAAAACGAAAACGCAACAACTTCGCTTAAGTAAGCTGAATTATCAGATTACTTAGGCGAAGTGTTTAGTAATGATTAAAAAAATTATGATTTATGAACCAGTCCGATAAGAGGTTAGTTTTTCGTTAACGATCGTTCTACCATCCCGAAAAACCAACAACGATTCTCTAGTCACTTGATAAAGATATCCGCCTCGATTAACAGCCATGTAAATTCCAGAAGGACTTTGTTCTATTAACGGTAGCACTAACCTTTTTCCATCGCGTTTACCGATACCTACATACTGATTGGGATTATCGTGGTCACCACAAATGTAAACGTTAAAGTTGCGAGTTTCTGCTCGAAGAAACTGGACGGGATTAAGGCCGTTTTTTCCACAAAAATAATCTTCTCTAGCGTCCACTTTAGTCGAGTGCAAACTGGCTGGCCAAATCAGCATAAGGCTAACTGCTGCCAAGAGTTGAGGAAAGCGGCTTTTTAAGTTGAAATGTTGATTTGACATAGCTTTAAGATAAAATTTTACTAACAACGACCGTTCTACCTGTTATTTATTGGTTAGTCCGGAAGATGTTTACAAAAATAAATATTTATTAGTCCGTTACCAAGGTGAAACGGGATAGCATAAATTTACGATCGACAAAAATGGATAATGCAACCTTAGAGACTAATGGCTTGACGGGTAAAGAAATTTATCAAAGCATAAGTAACAATATTCAAAAAGCGATCGAAGGACAATCAGCAGCGATCAGAAAGTTACTCAGCGCCTTTGCTAGTGGGGGTCACGTCTTGCTAGAAGATTCTCCCGGAACGGGTAAAACTACCTTAGCGAAAGCACTCGCCTTCTCCGTGGATGTAACTTTCAAGCGAATTCAATTTACCCCGGATTTGTTACCGTCGGATATCCTGGGTATTTCCATGCTAGATCCTAACGATCGCACATTTCACTTCCACGAAGGGCCAATTTTTGCCAACATTGTCTTAGCCGACGAAATCAATCGCGCTTCACCCCGTACCCAATCCGCACTGTTAGAAGCAATGGCAGAATTTCAAGTCACCATTGACGGGAACGTGCGAAAACTCAAAGACCCATTTTTTGCGATCGCAACTCAAAATCCCGTAGAATCACGGGGTACTTATCCGTTACCAGAAGCGCAAATGGATCGTTTTGCGCTTCAATTTAGTTTGGGATATATATCACCAGAAGAAGAAGTAAAAATTCTCTCCAATCAAATTCAACAACATCCGATCGATACAATTAAACCTTGCGTTAACTTACAAGACATCATCAACTTAAAACAGCAAGTCAAACAAATTAGAATCAGCGAAGAATTGAAACGCTACATAGTAGATATAGTCAATGCTACGCGATCGGCAGAAGGAGTGC
Source organism: Leptolyngbyaceae cyanobacterium (assembly GCA_036703985.1). Lineage (GTDB taxonomy): Bacteria > Cyanobacteriota > Cyanobacteriia > Cyanobacteriales > Aerosakkonemataceae > DATNQN01. The sequence continues at coordinate 7,319 of DATNQN010000108.1, read as the reverse complement.
AATTAGGCGCAAGTCCAAGAGGTTCCCTTGCATTAATGAAAATTGCTCAAGCATTAGCTTTATTTGATGGCTATCAATTCGTTACCCCAGAAAATATTCAAGAATTAGCAGTAGAAGTAATTGCACATCGATTAGTTATGGAACCCCAAGCGCGTTTTTCTGGTAGAACCGCCGCCGGAGTTGTGGAAGAAATTTTGAAATCCGTACCTGTTCCTACGTGATGGTAATTAGAAACCCGGTTTCTTGGAAAAACCGGGTTTCTAGGCGTGAATAAAGATACATCCAAATTGCCATGAAACATTTTCTCTATCGAATTTTCCATTTCACTTATACACTTGAACAATCCCGTAGAAGACGATTGACAACTAATGGATTGATAATTTTTTCATGCTTGATTATCTCTGCCGTTCTGGGCTTAGATACCAATCAAAACATGACCTATCAGATATTTACTTTTCTTTTATCAATTTTCATCATATCAATAATTTCTAGTCGATTTTTTCCTTTCCGTTTCAGTGCAATCCGGACGCTACCTCGATTTGCAACGGTTGGCGTAAACCTCAAGTACCGCATTATTATTCACAACAAAACCAACAAAATCCAAAATAACCTAAAATTGTTAGAAAGTTTTGCCGATCCTCGTCCCACCTTTCAGGAATTTATCGAAACCCCCGAACCTTTTGAAAAAAAACGTAATCCTTTTGATAGATATGTAGGATATTATCGCTGGGTATGGTTAATTGCTAGAAAACGGGTAGCCGCAGCAAAACAAATAGATTTACCCTCACTTCCACCCAACAATAAAATTGAAGTAGTTTATGAAATCACACCTGCTTACCGAGGTGTAATTCGATTTGCAGATTTAACAGTGATTCGACCCGATCCTTTTGGTTTATTGAATGCTTACACGACAATATATTTACCTCAATCTTTATTAGTTTTACCCCAATTATATAACCTACCATCGGTTAAACTTCCTGGTACGAGGAGATATCAATCTGGTGGAGTGGCGTTAGCTTCATCGGTGGGAGATTCAGAGGAATTTCGATCTTTACGAGAATATCGTCCGGGAGATTCCCTACGAAAAATTCATTGGAAAAGCTGGGCAAAAATTGGTAAGCCAATAGTCAAAGAAGAACAAGATGAGTTTTTTGTCAGACACGCCCTTATTTTAGATACATTTCAAAAGGAAAAATATAGCGAAATTTTAGAAGAAGCAGTAGCAATTGCTGCTTCCCTAGCTTGTGAAGTGCAAACCCAAGAATCCTTGCTAGATTTGATGTTTGTCGGTCATGAAGCTTATTGTTTTACCTTTGGCAGAGGACTCAGCCATACTGACAAAATGCTGGAAATTCTCGCTTCGGTTGTGGCGTGTCGCGATAAATCTTTTGATTCGCTGATTCCAACCGTAATGGAGAGAATTTCCCTATTAAGTGGCTGTATTTGTATATTTTTAACTTGGGATGAAACGCGAAAAAAATTAATCAATTATCTTAAAGGAGTCGGCATCCATACCTTAGTTTTAATCTTGTCAGATAAAGAGAATATTGACTGGGAATTTAGGCAAGATAATCTAACAAGTTTTCACATTTTAAAATTGGGCAACATACAAGAGGATTTAATGCGGATATGAAAACACCACCGTTGCTTCTAGGTGCTGCTTTAATATTTTGGGGTTGGCAGACGGGACTATGGATTTTTGCCATCCCAATGGCGGCTATTATCGAAGGTGCTAGATTCTTTCCTTCTCGGTGGGAGTTCTCTGGTGCTGATTTTCGGCGGATGGGGAATCTCTGTCTGATTATTCTGATATTTCTAACTATTTATTTGCTAATTAGAAACCCCTCTTTTTACTTTGTTTATACTCTTTTGCAGTGGCTTCCAGTTATCTTATTTCCTCTTTTAGCTGCTCAGACATATTCTGTAAATGAAAATATCGATATAACAAAACTTTTTTTATTGTTCAACGATGAAATTACAACAGACAAAAATCAACGCTTTACTGTTGATATCTCTTATCTCTATTTAGCTAGTTGTATTTTGTCTGCTAGTAACGCCAATGTGGGCAATATTTCTTTTTATTGTGGAATGTTCGTACTGTCAGCCGTTGGCCTTTGGTCGCTCAGGTCTAAACGGTTTTCACCAATGGTTTGGCTTTGCTTTTTATTAACTGCTGGAAGTATAGGATTTATAGGACAAATTGGACTGCACCAACTTCACCTGACGGTAGAAGACCGGGTGGCAGCATTATATGGTAATGCGATGGAAAGAGAAACAAACTCGTCTAAAAAACAAACTAATATAGGAGATATTGGTTTGTTGAAGCAGTCGAACGAGATTATTTTTAGAGTTGCTACTGAAGGACAAAAAATTTCTGATTTATTGTTGAGAGAAGCTACTTATAATAAGTATCAAGCTTCTCTTTGGGTGGCATCAAAATCTAATTTTATTCCGGTACAATCCGATCGTAATGGTACAAGTTGGCGTTTAGCAAATAGCGTAATAAAAGACCTAACCCCCCAGCCCCCTTCCCTAGCAGGGAAGGGGGAGAATTCTAATAATATTTCCTTGCAAGAGAGAGGTTCTACGATTACTGTTTCTGCTACGTTACATGGCGGTCAAGGTTTGTTAACGTTACCGAACGGAACTTTTCAACTTGATGAGTTACCAGTTAGCCAAATGGAGAAAAACAAATATGGTGCGGTCAAAGTAGTAGGAAAAGTTGATGCGATCGCATATCAAATCCAATTCAACAAAAATCTTTCTTTTGATAGTTTGCCAACAGAAGATGACCTGCAAATTCCGAAACAAGAAAAACCAGCACTTGATAAAATTATCAGCCAATTAGATATTAAAGGGAAATCACCATCAGAAGTATTAAATCGGGTAGATAGGTTTTTTATCAAAAATTTCACTTATTCTCTAAAACTAGCTAATAAAGAAAATTCTTCAATGCCGTTATCAATATTTTTATTACAAACTCGTGCCGGACATTGCGAATATTTCGCTACTGCAACTACGCTTTTGTTGCGGGCAGCAGGTATTCCAGCCCGCTATGCTGTTGGATATTCGGTTCACGAATATAGCCCGTTGGAGAAACAGTATATCATCAGAAATCGCCATGCTCATGCTTGGACAATGGTATACTTAAATGGCAAATGGCAAGCTTTCGATACCACGCCTGCTGATTGGAATAGAATTGAGGATGCGACTGCTTCTAGGTTATCATTCATCTCCGATCTATGGTCGTTTTTGAGTTTTAAAATTTCACATTGGTTAAGCAGCAGCGATGGATTAAAGTACGGATGGGTGCTGATATTTGTATTAGTTTATATTCTGGTTTGGAGGTTTATTCGTCAGACCAAGGTGCGTCGTTTGTCTAGGAAAGAAAGATTAGCTAAATCAATTGCTAAATCAGAACAAAATAAAAGAGAATCGGAATTTTATTTAATCGAGAAAGCTTTAAATGAGTTGGGATATATCCGTCAGCCTTCCGAGTCTTTAAAAATTTGGATTGCTAGATTGAAAGAGGAAATACCAACATCAGATTTGATTGAGGAATTGAGTTTTTTGATTGAACTTCATTATCGCGATCGCTTCGATCCTTTAGGTATTAAAGATGAGGAAAGAGCTATATTAAGCTCGAAGATTCGAGCGTGGTTAGAAAAATATAAATTAATTACTCACAATTTATAGCGATCCTATTTAAGTAATCAACCCCACCCTAGCCCTTCCCTTACCAAGGGGAGGGTTGGGTGGGGTTTAGTTGTTCGCAATTCATTTAGGATCGCTATAGTTAATAAATGATAGTTTGTAGTAAGGATGTTAGTCCTTAGTTTCTGACGCTGGGAGGACTAAAGTCCTCACTACAAACAGAATAATAGGAGCGAGTTATGCACGTATGGTCAGCTTGGTCGGGTATTTACTCCTGTAGTGTTTTTACTATGTATGAAGAGGAAGCTTGGAGAGGTTCATTAGACTTACAATGGGATGATACAGGTAGAGTAACTGGTTCTGGACGACTAAATACAGGAGAAGATTTTATCACTGAAGATGAAGGTAAGGAACCACAATTAATGGATGTGGTGTTTTTAGGTCAAATCGTTCAACGTGGAAACCTCTACGGAATAATGGTTGCACCAAATCGATTTGAAAAAGGTATTTGTTGGACATTAGATTTAGAGGTTAATATAGAACAGAAAGAGCTAGCAGGAGAAGTGTTTTATTCTGAGGATTATCTTGGTGAAGGGGAACCAGGTAGTATATCTATTAAATATGAACGTCGTTCTGAAAAAATTCAATAATTTGAAAAGGATATTGGAAATATTCAGGATTTACGCCCCTAATGAGAAATGTAGGGGCGGTTTTAGCTAATAAGTTAAGAATTTCAAAAGTAACCCTACTTCAAAATCAGGCCATACAAACCTTGATTCTTGGTTATTTTGCATAAGTCCTAATATTCTTAACCATAGATTAATATAGATCGAAGGATATTTTTATATAGTTAATTGGGAAGAGCCTTTCCCTTTCCCCGTTCTCTTTTGGTTATTATGACGCGAATTTTAATTTTATATGCCTCTCTAGGTTCGGGACATATCAGCGCCGCCAACGCATTGAGCGAAGCTTTTTCCCACTACCCAAATGTAGAGATTCTCTGTGAAGATGCTCTGGCTCATGCTAGTGGGATTTATCGCAATGCGGTGATCCAAGCTTATAAAGAATCTAGTGAGAAATTTCCGTTATTTTATAAAGCAATCTATGAGGGAAGTGATGTTGATGATTTGGAAAAATCCTTTGATAGCAATTTAGCTTGGGCGAGGCTAGAACTTCCTTTTTTTAGGCGTTTGGGAAAGTTGCTCAAAACAACCGATCCGGATGTGATTGTCTGTGTGCAACAAATTCCTACTCGTTTGTTGCAACTTTTATCACCGGAATATAAAACTACTAAGCCTCAATATGTGGTTGTGACCGATTTAGTTGTTCACAGTACGTGGTTGAATTATGGGATAGATGGCTATTTTTTACCGACTGATTTAAGTGCAAATATGCTCAAAAGTCGAGGAGTAGATGGGAAGCTTTTGCACGTTACTGGTATTCCGATTAAACTGGAAGCGATGCAGCAGAAATCGACACAAGAAATGCGATCGCATCACGATCTACCTACAGATATACCAGTCTTAACTTTGTTTGGCGGTGGGTTGAATTCGCGACGAGTTCGTGCCGTAGTTTCATCCCTGCTGGAAACTCCCATGCCTTTAATGGTAGTAGTTGTATCAGGTCGAAATGAAGAATTACTAGAAGCATTAGAAGATTTAACAGATAGCAATCAAGTTAAGTTACGCAAGTTGGGAACTATTGATTATGTAGATGACTTGATCGTGGCTAGCGATTTGATTATCACTAAAGCAGGTGGATTAATTACTAGTGAGATTTTGGCACGAGGAACCCCAATGATTATTGTGGAACCAATTCCAGGGCAAGAAGAACAAAATGCAGATGCGATCGCAGCAGCAGGCGCAGGAGTGCAACTGCGACTCCTAGAAATGGTGGCACCAGCCGCCCAATATCTCCTCAAACGCCCGGAACGTCTGCAACAAATGCGTCAAGCTGCTTTGGAATTAGGAAAACCCCGCGCTGCTTTGAATATCGCCGAATTCATTCTCAAAGATTGGCAATCCCACGTTAGAAGTAGTGAGGAGGTGAGAGAGTGAATTCAAAATTCAAAATTCAAAATTCAAAATTAATTTCTTTTAACTTTTTACTTCATACTTCATCCTTTATCCTTCATCCTTCATATGACATCAAGTAAAGACTTTCTCTGGGGAGTTGCGACATCCGGCTACCAGAGTGAAGGAGGTTACAATCAACCGGGACAACCACAAAATAATTGGTCTGTTTGGGAAAAACAGGGCAAAGTGATGCCTACCAAAGCCGCTGCCGAGTTTTGGACGCGGTATGAGGAGGATTTTCAGAACTGCCAAAATATCGGAATCAATAGCTTTCGGTTGGGGTTGGAATGGGCGAGAATTCAACCTTCTACGTCTCTTGAAGCGATGTCTGCCCCTGCTTTTGATACGGAAGCGCTCGATGCTTATGCCGATCGCATTGCTGCTTGTCGTCGTCACGGACTAGAGCCGATCGTCACCTTACATCATTTTACCCACCCTGCTTGGTTGGGAGTAGATGCCTGGTTATCAAAAGATACGATCGATTGTTTCGCCGAATACGTGCGAGTGGCAGTCACTCACATCAATCGCCGTTTGTGCGATCGCTATCAACTCCCACCCATCCACTGGTACATTACAATTAACGAACCGAATATTCTCGTTTCCAATACTTATTTAAGCGGTATGTTTCCCGGCGGTTCAGAGCGGGGAATTACTACAATGTTTCAAGCTTACAACCATCTTTTAACCGCCCACGTTCGAGCCTATAACTACATTCATCATCTCTATCAAACAGAAGGTTGGGCAACTCCCCAAGTTTCTCTTAATACATATTGTAGTGACCTTTATTGGTCAGAAAAAGTGATTTGGGATTTGCTCGAAGTACGAAAAAAAGGCATCAAACCAATTGAATTACGAGAATGGACTTATGTTAATGCTCAAGAATTAGAAACTGCATTGCGTAATGCCAACCTGCCTTTTCGTCGGAACAACTTACCTTATCAATTAGGCAGGCTAACTCACTGGCTGGCTAATCGGTTAGGAACTCGCAATTTTGATATTAAATATTTGGATATTTATTTGCGGGAATTAGAAAATGCTCCTCATCCAAATGTGTTTGATTATGTAGCGATCGACTACTACGATCCTTTCATCGCTCATACGTTCCGCCTACCAAATTTTACAGACTTTGAGTTTGAAACTAAAGATTTTCGCGGTTGGTTGATGAGCGGGATTACTAGCAAATGGTGGGATTGGCGAACGCTTCCAGAAGGACTGCACTTTTTCTGTCAATTTTACGCACAAAAACTCGGTTATCCGATTATGATTGCAGAAAATGGCATGGCACTGCGCCGCAAACCCGATAATAGCAACGCCACGCGCCGTCCAGATCAATTCACTCGCAGCGAGTTTATCAAAGCCCATTTACAACAAGTGAAACGATTACAAAATGAAGGAGTGCCAATGCTCGGTTATATGCACTGGTCTCTGACGGATAATTATGAGTGGGGGTCTTATACGCCTCGGTTTGGATTATTCGCGATCGATTTTACGACAGGTACAGAGCGATTGGTTGAAGATCACTTAGGCGATCGACCCTCGCTAACTTACGCCAAGTTAATTAAAGAAGCTAGCTTGGGGTGATGGGGGGAT